>CAZWME010000588.1:0-4028 GCA_964634515.1 uncultured Pirellulales bacterium
ATGTTTATCCTTCACGTAATCACTGACGAGAAATAGCCAGCGGATTGTCCACCGCAACCCAAAGAACATATCCGTTGCAGTGGCGGTTTGAGTTCGCTGTCGTTGTAGATGTTTTTTATAATATATAGTTAATCCAGTTGCCGGTAATTAATATCCATGGCTTCAAGTCGTTTTAGATGGTGCCGGAGGCGGGTGACAAAATTTTCATAGTTTTTCAAATTCTTTTGTGACCAGACGGTTTCGATTAAAGCACAAGCCCTGGGATAAGCCATGAACTCACGACGATTCTGATCAGGTATCAATTCGCCCCAAAGTTGCGCCTGACCGCCTAAGACATGCCTGGCCTGCTCATTGTTGAGTTCAGCAGGCAGCGGTTCAAACGAATACACCTTTTCCAGGTTAATCACGTTGCGCGACAAGCCCTTTTCTGCAGGGGCCTGACGATAGTCGAAATAAGTATGCGACGTCGGGGCCATAACGACATCGTGGCCGGCCTTAGCGGCGGTGATTCCGCCCTGAATACCACGCCAACTCATGACCGTAGCTCCGGGTGCGAGGCCGCCTTGCAGGATTTCGTCCCAACCAAGCAGTCGCCTGTTTTTCCGGGTCAGGAAGGTATCCATCTGTTTGATAAACCAACTGTGCAACTCATGGGCGTTCTTGCAGCCGAGCTGTTTCATCTGTTTTTGCATCTCAGGGTCGTTTTCCCACAGTTTTAAATTTGCCTCGTCGCCCCCAATATGAATGAATCGGCTGGGAAAGAACTCAATAACTTCCGCGAGCACGTTCTGCATAAACTCCACAGTCTCGGGACGTGGAGCCGCCAGGCCGCCCAGAACAGCCCATCGCTTATCGAGCGGCATACCCTTTACACGGGCGGGATTGATGCCTATGTACGGATAGGCATTTATCGCTGCACCGGCGTGGTATGGCATCTCGATCTCGGGCACTATCGTGATATGACGTTTTTCGGCGTATCGGACGAGTTCGCGAATCTCCTGCTGCGTGTAGAAGCCGCCGCTGCCACCACTGCGGTCTCGATTCGAGGCGAGTTTCGTCAGATTCGGATACTTCTTGATTTCAATTCGCCAGCCAATGTTGTCGGTCAGGTGAATTTGCAGCCGATTGAACTTATGCATTGCCATGCCATTGAGAAACTTCTTCACGTCATTAACCGGGATGAAGTGACGTGCCGGATCAATGAGTAAGCCCCGCCATTGAAAACGCGGATAATCGGTTATCTTAAGGCATGGTACTTTCCAGTTAATGTCTTTGACCACAGATTTGCTGAAGATTGAGGTCGGCAGCAGTTGCAGCAAAGTCTGAATTCCATAGAAAAGTCCCGCCGGCTGTTTGGCGCGAATTAAGATTTGTTCGGCTGAAACGTCGAGTATGTATCCTTCAAGCCCCAGTTGCGATAGTTGTTCATCAAGTGCCAGCTTGACAGCTTTTGCTTTCGGGCTGGCTTTGGAGGCAAGCTTCAATCTGTAGCCCATCGCCGGCGCCAGTGCGTCAATAAGTTTCCATGCTTCGGTTTGGGCTTCGTTTTGCGCAATGATCCGTGTTGACGGTTTGAAAACGAAGAAACCATCATGGTGTTCCACAGAGACAGGGATGGGAATGATATTTGAGGCTTCGCTGTATGAACCGTTTACTGTGACAGGTGTCACAAACAGAAAAACTAATGTACTTAGGGTCATGATAATTTTAGTATGTCTATCTGTTTTCATTCGTGACTTCTCCTATATATGAGAGCTTAAAACATTGCATTGGATGTCTGAAATAGATTTTATATCATATTTCTATTATTGGCACTATGCTTAACGGAAAATTATAGTAATTGATAGTTTGTAAAAAAGTAATAAAACGGTAAAATCATGAAAAAAGGAGTTAAATTCGCTTATGGCTGATATATCGCAATTCAGATTTCCGACAGACATACGCTTTGGGATTGGCGGGCGCTGCGAATTAGCTGAATATGCCCGGATGTATAATGTAAGCCGGCCTTTGTTAGTTACAGATTCGGGATTGGTTAAGACCGAGGCGTTTGAGCTGGTGGAAAAACAGATGAACAGTATCTGGCCCGGGGCATTTGCGCGATTTACAGGTGTTCATCCCAATCCGACAGATGGGGATGTAGAGGATGCGCTTGGTGCGTATGTTCAAGGCAAATGTGATGGTGTGGTGGGATTGGGCGGCGGCAGTGCGCTCGATGCTGCGAGGGCCTTGCGGCTTAAGGTCGCTTTTCCTGATGTGGCGTTGATGGAAATGCCGTTCAATGAGCTTGGGCAGTTGGTTCCTATGTGCGCGATTCCGACTACGGCAGGCACCGGCAGTGAAGTGGGGCGAAGCAGTGTAATCACGATACAAAAGATGGGTAGAAAAGCGATATTTGGTGCACAGCCGTTGATGGCTGAGATGGCGATACTGGACCCTGAATTGACGGTTGGATTGCCGGCGAACCTGACCGCTTCGACCGGTATGGATGCGATGACTCACGCTATCGAAGCGCTGGTGTGTACTGTATTTCATCCGATTTGTGACGCTATTGCTCTTGAGGCAATTCGTATGGTTTGGCTGTATCTTCCGAGGGCGTGTTCCAATGGAGCTGATATCGAAGCTCGCGGAATGATGCAGGTGGCAGCCGCTATGGGTGCGGTGGCTTTTCAAAAAGACCTCGGAGCGGCACATTCTTTGTCGCATCCATTATCAAGTGAGTTTGGTGTTCAGCATGGTCTTGCAAATGCCATTTGTCTTGCTGTGGTAATGAAATATAATAAAGATGTTTCGGCGGCCCAGTATGCAAGGGTTGCACAGTGTTTTGGAATTAATACTTTCGATATGTCGGACACTGAGGCTGCGGATAAAGCAATCGAGGCAATTCAGGACCTTAATAAACGTATCGGAATACCGAAATCGCTGAGTGAAGTTGGAATAAAGGAAGACCAGCTTGAAATGCTTGCGAAAAAGGCCTTTGAGGACCCCTGTCACGCGTCGAATCCCCGGCCCTGCACCAAGCAGGATTTGCTTATGCTTTACAAAGAAGCTTTTTAACTTCGATACTGTATCACTTGCTGTGGAGATATGTTATGTCTAATGGTTTTACAGGAACAATTCTACGAGTTAATTTGACCTCAGGTGCAATCGAAAATCAGAAGTTCTCCGAGGATTTCTACCGTATGTACCTTGGCGGGGGGGCTTTCGGGACATATTTTCTTCTTAAGGAAACTTCTCCCGATTTAGACGCTTTAGCCGAACAGAACATATTGACCATTGCGCCGGGAGTTACTACGGGAGCGCCGGTCAGTGGTGTGAGCCGCTGTAGTGTGACCGCTTTGTCACCGATTACCGGTGCTATTGGTGACAGCCAGACGGGAGGAAATATCGGTCCGATGATTAAACGGGCCGGATACGACGCTGTTGTTATTACAGGTAAATCGAAAACACCAGTTTATTTGCTGGTTGATGGACAGAACGTACAAATCAGGCAGGCGAGTCACCTGAAAGGGCGAAACGTTCTTGATGTGTATGATGCTCTTACAGAGGAAGTGGGCGGCGGTAAGCTCAGCATTTTGCAGTGCGGGCCAGCGGGTGAGAAACTCGTACGATTTGCATGCCTTCTGGCTGACTTGAACGACGTTGCGGGCAGGACGGGTATGGGGGCTGTTTTTGGAAGCAAGAATCTTCGTGCGATTGTTGTTAGAGGGGGCAATAAAATCAACTTTGCTGACAATGATGGTCTGAGGAAATTAGGCCGGCTTGCTTCAGAACGTCTGCCTGATTCCGGATTTCCGGCAACTCTGAGTAAGTATGGAACGCCGGGAGTAGTGGGATTTCAGGCGGAGGCCGGGAACCTGGCTACGCACAACTACTCTCGGAGCTATCACCCGGACTACAAGAATCTTGATGGTGCAACTTTTGAGCCTGAGATAGGGGCCGGTCATACGACATGTTTTGCCTGTGTTGTCGGATGCCGCAGGAAAGTGAAAACAGAAAAGCCATACAAGGTCACTGACAGGCTTGGCGGG
>CAZWME010000589.1:0-4020 GCA_964634515.1 uncultured Pirellulales bacterium
CAGCTTGCCCAGACTTTTCGTTGCGGCGGCATCACTTGCATATCAGTATGCAGGGTGACTTGATTTTGTGTGTATGTCCATTTGCTCAATACTCTCATTTCCTCTGGTTCCGGATTCAACAGAAGCCGGAGGCTAATGTCGGCGTGGGTCGCAAGGACAACACAGTCAAAATCCATTTCTGTGCGGTCTTCTAATATCACCTTGATCCTGTCCGTCATTCGTTTGACATGCCGGACGGGAATGGCTTTTTTAACTGTGCCTTGAAACTGTTTCTCGAACGCTTGAATGTATGAAACACTCCCGCCCACGACAGTTTGCCATTGAGGTCTGTTGGTAAGTTTCAGCAGGCCATGATTGTTATAAAAGCGAAGGATAGACTCGGCTGGGAAATCAAGTATGTTTTTACTGGGCGTTGACCAGACCGCAGCGCTGAGCGGGGTGATATGAAAGTCGATATAAGCTTTGGAGAATCCGTATTTTTGCAAAAACTGTCCCAAAGTCAGATGGCCTAATCCCGTTTTTAACTCTCTGATACCGATACGATTAAAACGGAAGATATCCCAAATCATCCGCCAGAAAGAAGGAGAAATCAGATTTCGCCGACATGCGAATAATCCGCCTGGAAAATCACTGGAATAATAAAATCCCAGGTCTTTGTCTTCAAATCCAAAGGACATGTCGGAATTCTGTACGCGGACGCCCCATTGGTTAAATAAGGTGACAAGTGTTGGGTAGTTACGGTCATTCAGGACGATAAATCCCATATCGACAGGAGTGCCTGAATCCGCTCCGCTGTCAAGGAAATGGGTGTGTGTATGGCCGCCAAGCTGAGGCTCCTTTTCAATCAGGGTTACTGAATGCCGACGGGACAGCAACCATGCGGCGGTTATACCCGAAATGCCTGCTCCAATCACGGCAATTCTATGAGTGGTGCCAGATATATTGTTATCAACACTTTTATTCAAAGCTAAATCCTAATATATCACTATGTGTCCAAATATACTGCACAACTTGTGGCGGCTCAAGAAGATTTACGAACTTATATATAAGTCTATTCATCGGATTGAAAGTTTCATTTGAATGCATTACATGGATTTTAATATTACACAGATTTTGTCTTTTGGACGACATAGAAGAACAGCATGATAATGACCATGCTCCCCCAGCCTATTAACATAATTTGCCCGTATCCCATTATATAGTTACCTCACAACTTATAGTAACGAGTATCTCTTGTCCTTGTTCGCTTCAATCCACTGCAATTGGATGTTATTATACCATTGAATAACTTTAAACAAATCTATTTTCAATATTTATACTGTTTTAATTCATGCGGTAGCTTAAATACCGTTTAATGATTGGCTTTTACCAAATCTTTGACGAATATCCTCAACCCTTCTTCTATTCGCTCCCATATCCGAATATCCCACCCGAGAGCTTGAGCGAACATGTATCACCCCATTCTCTTTGTCCATTCTTAATTCCAAATCATCTACAAAGCGAAATATCCTTGTATTGAAAGTAGCCCACAGGTAAAAATCATCCTCAAGAACAATCTTACCTCCCATCTCATGGATGATTTGTTTGGCTCTGTCCCAGTTACTCTTTGCAGGTCCGGAGAATGCCAGTGGTTTTACGTATGAGGGTAAATCTTCGTCTTCACTGCAAACACAGTTCGGTCGATTGGGGCAGGGTCGTAACCGTCCATTAATCAAGCCTATAGAAGGCTTCTTCCTTGAAATAATTGACAAGATGGCTAAAAATGAAACCAGGCCAATAGATATAATCACGATCCCGATGAGCATCTTCTTCATATTACTCCGATTCGTTTTTTACTATGACACATTAGCCTAACAGCTGCAGTTCGATTAAACTCAAGTCGATCTGGTAAGTATAAAGAGGACTAAGTTATATCTGTCAGAATATGTCTGACATGAAAAGTATCAGAATCATTGTTTCTACTTATAATAACTTTTTTAGATTTTATCTTTAAGTTCGACGTCTCTGTTTTCCTAAAATCAAAATGTTTGTATGCAGCTTACTGAATCATCATCGTTACCTTGACTTCTTGATTCTGGTTGCTATTTGGTGATGACCCATCATCATTTTTCCAGTAGTCTTTCTGACGCATGAACGGCATGCTCAACAGTCTCAAGAATCGATTGTCTTCCGTCAACTGGTATCCGGGTACCCCAACATTAATTGAAGATTGAGGTACGTTTAGGACTAATGTCTTATGGAGCCTGTCCCAACACGAAAATATGACGGAATAATTTGAGTTTGTCTCATCCCTTACTGCACTGTGGTGAATTCCATGCATTCGGGGAGTCACGATAGCTTTATTCAAACAGCGCTCTAATTTTAAAGGGAGCCGGATATTCGAATGATGTAACATAGTCCCGACAGTAAAAACGATCTCATAGATGGTGTATGTCAAAGGAGTAGCTCCAACAATCAAAACCTGGACAACTCTAAAAAAGGAAGAATAAGCGATCTCTACAAAATGAAAGCGAAATGATGTGGAAACATCCAAGTCTGGATCAATGTGGTGGACATTGTGAAATCGCCATAGCAAAGGTATTCTATGATTTGCTCGATGCCAGTAGTAAAAAGTCAAATCCAATAGTAAAAAACCCATAGCTATGCGGCACCATTTTGGCAAAGGAGCTAAAAATACTAACCCAAAACCATGCTGCAATATCCACTCAGACACCCCAAGTCCGGCATTTCTAACGACCAGTCCTCCGACCAAGAATACAGTTCCGGTGAGTATCAAGTTAACGAAGAGGCGTTGCACCAGAGGTCGTGTCTTTTTTCTAAGCGGATTTACCTGTTCCCAACAAAGCAGAAGAATAAAAACTATTGGAAAAACCATCAATTTAAAATATTCCATTTTCATTTAGGAGCTGGAACTCTTCAATTTATGATGAGAACAACCTTTATTTGCTATATTCTCTCAGAATCTATAAATCATTCCTAACAAAAACGATTCCATATGATCTTTGTCAACAATTGGGCTATTTTTAATCTCATCACCCAGCCACTCAAAGGAAATCATACCCATTAAGCTCAGGTTTTCGCTAAGTGCGTAGTTTATTCTTACCCCCGTCATCAGTCCCGTTGAGTCACCTACATCGTATTCAGGCCGACCGGCGATCACCTCCGATGCACGCACACCGTAATAGTAATCGTTCAATTTACGACTGCGATAATTCACGCCGATATTAGGAGTCACAGTTAAAGCCTGTATTTTAAGCATATCTCTAAAATCATAACTATAAGAAAGCCTAAACTCATGTCCTTTGTGTTCATTGAGAATATCTGCACCAAAATCAGCCGTTAACTTACCAAAGGTAAAAGTTTTCGACAATGAACCTCCAAGTTCAAGCGTCCATTCCCTGTCATCCATACCCCGTAGGAAGCGACTATCACTTTCCTCGTAACCCTCGAAACGAACTTTGGCAAGACCGCTGATCTCCCAGCCGTCATCTTCAAATAACGAATAACTCATCCTCGGCCCGGAAAGTGAAAATCTGTCTGTCTTGTAGAATTATGGGAATCCCATGAATCTCGGTATCTATCCCCTTGTAACGATTTTTCGTAATGATTGCACCGCCCCCAACTAAAAAAAGATTTTATGAACCGGCGTAACCAGAGTCTTTTACATTTGGCCCGAATCCACTCTCGACAACTACAGCTAATATCATTACATGGAATATAGACATTAAGAGTACATCCTTTCGTTTGTTTTATGATATAGTCATACAGCACCATTTTATAGTTCTAAATTTATTGAGCAATTGAAAAAGTTTAGGAGCACGAACAATATATCGAACTTAGACATTCTTTGTATCTTTTACCTTCAAATCCATGTTAAGTATGAATAAAATATTATGAATTCTTCGCAAAGTCTCTTATTTCAAAAGCTCAAAAACACCCTGATTTTCAGTGGCAAGTAAACCGAAGGAATTTCACCCTCGGCCCCTCCGAGAACCGGACGTGAAGATTTCCCTCATCCGG
>CAZWME010000590.1:0-4010 GCA_964634515.1 uncultured Pirellulales bacterium
ATGCTGTTTCATCTTAATCCATTTTCCCTCATCAATACCAACTAAATTACCGCATTGACATTTAATTTCATCTCCGTCCCGGTTCGAGTTATCTTCGGCTATTCTATCCTTCCAGCAATGCCATAATCTTCCTTTACCAATCTTCAAATATCTGAATATCCTCTTTTTACATTTAGCACACTTTACTGTTATCATCTTTATCAAAATGTGGAACAATCAAACAGCAACACTTTTTCAGGCCGACTGCTGGAACCTGGTCAAGCTTATGACAATAAACAGTAAAGCCGGCCGTCCTGAACTAAAGTCCTAACTTGTTGGAAATCTGATGCATGGCTTTAAGGACAGTTTCTATGTGCTTTGTCAGCGTTACACCAAGTTCTTCAGTTCCTTGCTCGATTACTTTTCTATCCACCTTAGGGGCAAAAGATTTCTCTTTCCGCTCTCTTGTTTTTTTCAAAACAATGCAGACTACTTATTTTTACTAATAACGTTACCGTATCGAGGTACAATCAGCAACCAAAAAACTGGACTGTAGTATTCCTATTGTATAAGCTATCAAAATGTCTGAAAATATTATTACTCACACTTCAGGAGAATAACGATGAATCACACGCGAAGAAACCTTATCGGCATAAGTTTTCACCAGACTGCTCCCACGGCAGTACGCCAATTGACGACAAAAGATAAATATTGCCACTTTATCGGCAGGGCCCGACAGGGAGAGCCCTTTTATATCCCCGTGGAGAACATAAGCTGCCCTTTAGCCAGGTTCCACCTGGGAATTGAGAAACCAGACCTAACAAGCTTAGCTGAAACGCTGGTGGGCTGGACCGATGCCGTTGATCAAGAGACAGGGCTTAAGTTTCTTAAGTCCGCATACCGCATGAACAAGCCCTACAAATACATTTCCTACTTCGGCTATCCAAAGAAAGGCCTCAAACCCAATGTGATTATAAGAATCTGCAACCCAGAGGAGACTCAGCAAATAGTCCAAAGATATTCATCTCTCACCGGCGAAAGAGTGAATTGTCCTATTTCGGGCATCGGCGCTGCGTGTGGCGAATGCACAGCGTACGTCCTAATGACAGGATTACCTACCTTTTCGGTCGGTTGCAACGGCTCAAGGCCAGGGATTAATCTGAGAGACGACGAATTATTGTTGGCAGCACTCGTTGGCTCCAAGATGTTCCAGCTCCTTATAGGGTAAAATAAACAGATTACAAATTGTATAGCATCGGCAAATCGCTCTGCCAGTGGCGAGACGAATTTGTGTATTTTCTGTTCAAATTTTAAAGGTGCACAACTGGCCAGAGGACATCACTCAGAAGTAACTTTGATTAACTTTTACAGTACAAGCGAGGTATTTGAATCTATTTTATCCCAATGTTATTATATCAATGATTTTAAGAAGTTTCCTTTCGCACTTTTGCTAAGCATTTAAGCTGCCACTCGTTCGGTGCCTTTGCGTTTCCAAGTCTGAGGTTCTTGGCCGCCTATAAACTGCTTGGTATTTTTGAAGGTATCCTCGATGCTCCATCTGGACGCGAAACCTCCAATGACTTCGGCTGTGGGCAGAGTTGTGTCTGTGGTAAAGAAAAAATCGTCTTTCTCTTTGCCTGCCGGGTCTCGACTGATTACCAGAAGCATCGGTTTCCGCGATACCCTGTACCATACAACTTTTCCGGCATACACCAGCCGTTTTCCGGATTTGCCTCGTTCGCAGGTTTTTACCAATTGCCAGTTGTGTATTCTTTTGGCCAGATTTTACGTGAACGTATTCAATGGCCTATGCTAAAACAATAGCTGACAACTCCTGTGAGCTACCAGCTATTGAAAAGCTTTGTTGTTTTGTTTCTTCTAAAGTGGGTTACTGTGCCAAGCCTGCGATATGTTACGGTCTCACTGCCCGGTTGTAAATGCGAACGTCGTCGATCAGGCCGGAGAAGTATGTTCCGGGTTCCATAGCCCTGCCGGTGCCAATATACAAGCCACCTTCTGAACTCCCCAGACCATCCTGCGCATCTTTGGCTACTTCAATATCATCGACATACAGTATTCTGTGCGAGCCATCCCATACGAGACCTATCCGATGCCAGGTGTCGTCAGTAATATTTGTTTGTGACTGCAATGGTTTTCCTGATCGGCCTGGACTTCTAAGTTCCGTCATCAGGTTACCTTCGGATGGATCTGATAGAAGCCAACTCACGCCATCGCCTGATTGGGATATAACGACTTGTCCCGGTGCACCGCC
Organism: uncultured Pirellulales bacterium; assembly: GCA_964634515.1. Classification (GTDB taxonomy): domain Bacteria; phylum Planctomycetota; class Phycisphaerae; order Sedimentisphaerales; family Anaerobacaceae; genus NIOZ-UU13. The sequence goes on from CAZWME010000590.1 coordinate 2,252, forward strand.
TTTGACCCAGGCAAATACGCTGAACTTACCATTGGTCGGATTCAATACGAAGAGTGTGCTGACATAATCATCAATACTATCGAACGCAAGTGCGCCATCTACCATACCTCCGGTAGGTTGCCATGTGGGGACACCATTGAGAACGCCATCGTAGAAACCAACGCTATCGTATGCGATGTTGCCTTCCGTCTCATCCAGCTTCCAGTGAGCGATTAGACCCGGTTCCGGAATCTCAGTTCCCAGGTACTGCATCAGAAGCTCAAGGTCCTGCTCATCGATGATACTATCGCGTTTTGCCGGAGGAGCAATATCGGTGGACAGGTCATTGGTGTCAATAGTCGCTTCCAGGATAGCAAGGTCCAGCTCATCTACTTTCAAATCATTATTCAAGTCACAGCGCTTGGCCAGGACCATATCCAGGGCGGCCCGTGCATCGACGCGCCCCCAGCCGTAGTAGTCATCCCGGCCGGGGTCGCCAAGGTCTTTCGCGGAGCGTTCCAGGAAGTGACGCACTTCCTCGTTGGTCAGCTCTGGCTCGATAGATAAAATCAGCGCAGCTACACCGGCGACAATTGGACAAGCGCAAGATGTCCCCCCCTCTACCGCATAGTCTAATTCACTGGGATCAAACGGAACCATATTGGGTCCTCTCGACCCGGAAATATCTGTTGACCAAATCGATTCTTTGGCGGTGGTCGCATTTAATTGATCTCCTCCGCCACCCCCGCTTGGTGCAACGAGGTCTAATTCCGGGCCATAATTACTGTAGTAGCATCGCACATCATTGGAATCTGAGGCTCCAACGGCAACCACCTCGGGAAAACTCGCCGGAGGAAGTGCTTCTTTCCTGTTACGGTTACCGAAAGCACCAAATACAATGCATCCTTTTCCATCGCGTCCCATTCCGCCTAGTTGAGTGACATCTATGAAAGCGGAGTGGATTATCGGCAGAGGGACATTGTCCACCCAACTATTACTGAGAACATCAGCACCATGAGCAGCCGCCCACCGAATGGCCGTCGCAACCTGAGACTCAGGTGTAGCGCCCCAACCTGTCCACGTGGCAGTGCGTATGGGCATGATCTTGCATTTCCATGTAACACCAACTACACCAATATCGTTGTTACCCTCGGCAGCTATCAATCCCGCACAATTAGTACCGTGCGCACTAGCTGGACCACCGACGGGATCCGGCAAATCGTCGTTACTATAGAAGTCATACCCGGGCACCAGATTGTTGACCAGATCGGGGTGGCTGGTGTCCACGCCGGTGTCAAGCACGGCGACCACAATATTCGGGTCTCCAGTCGTGATCTCCCACGCTTCGGGAGCATTGATATCCACATTGGGTGTACCGACAATTTGTCCCGTGTTGTGCAGATGCCATTGCATGGGGAAATACTCATCATTGGGCATGACTTGCCCACAAGGTTTCGGATTAAACGCGATATTTGGAGCGGCCCACTCAATCCAGTCGATCTTGTTAAGCTCATTAACAGCCGTAAACACGGCCTCGGCCTTTAAACCCTGTACTCCAAGCAAATATTCCTGTGTCGTAAATTCCATTGGATGTATGATTGTACAGCCAACTTTTCTGAATAGTGATTGAAGCCGATCCATTTGGATCTCAGATGTTACTCGTACAACGATCTCAGGGATAACGGCAATCTTTGATCCGTTACAGGAGAACAAGGGGGCTGCATATTGAGGCATTCCGTTTGTTTGTAAGTGTCTGTTTTTTCGTTGACTGTGTTTGTCT
>CAZWME010000591.1:0-4007 GCA_964634515.1 uncultured Pirellulales bacterium
CATGCCGCGTTCAAAAGCGTTATGCAAATGGATACATGGAGCGATATCAGATTCTGTTTAATGCGATTATTTCAGGTGTCAGAAGTGCAAAAGAACTTCGAGTTACCATTCCGGACATCTCACCATTGTCAGATTGGCGAAATTCTGTACTATCGTCAAGAGATCTATCATTCCAGTTCGGACGATATGCAAGATACTTGACTGAGGGTACCGTCAAGCAGTAGGTCTGATACTCAAGCACAGTCAAAAAGAAATTGTCTGTTACTCCCTCCACTTTCTCTCAATACCATTCGAATGGATCTTTGCTGACGTACCTATGGTGACGCAATGTCTTTGATAGGACTTTTATAATTACTGTAAGAGGTTTAGCCGATAGCCATCTATATTTTTGGTTCTTTCGGTACGATTACCCATGCTATGATGTAGGTCAGAAGTAGGGGTAAAATCCCGGTTGATAAGCCCAAGAAGACAACTATAAGGCGGACTAATGTAGGGTCGATGTCGTATGTTTGGCCGATGCCGCCGCAGACGCCGAAAATCTTACTATTTTCTCTGGACAGGTACAATTTTCTCATTTCAGTGCTCCTACTCTTCTTCTAATAGAAACGCTCAGTAGCGTAGTTTTCTTCATTTTTTTTGCTTTTGCCCGGTCAGATATCCAGTCTTTCTCGCAGGTAGCTGAGCAGTTGGTCGGATGAGATTCTTATCTGCTCCATAGAGTCACGTTCTCTTACGGTGACGGTGTTGTCCTCTTTTGTCTGGCCGTCAACGGTGAGGCAAAACGGGGTACCTGCCTCATCTTGTCTGCGATAGCGCCGGCCGACCGCGCCCTTTTGGTCGTAGAAGCAGTTGAAATATTTTTTAAGGTCGTTGTAGATATTCGTCGCTATTTCCGGCATACCATCTTTTTTGACCAGCGGGAAAACAGCGGCCTTGACGGGCGCAAGGGCCGGGTGAAATCTTAACAAGTTTCTCGTATCGCCGCGAACTTCCTCTTCGTCATAAGCATCAACCAGAAAGGCAAGGGCACTACGATCGATGCCGGCGCTTGGCTCAATAACGTAAGGGATGTACCGCTTTTTCTCCTGGATATCGAAAAACGACAGCGGGCCTTTGTGGTAGTCCTCGGCCTCATCGACCAGTTCGATATTCGTAAGATCCCGGTCGTTCTCATACCATTTATTAAGCGTTCTCATGCCGCGTTGATGCTGCCGGAGGTCGTAATCGGTGCGGTTGGCGATGCCTTCAAGCTCCTGCCAGTCGCCGGAGCCGAATGGGAATTTGTATTCGACATCAACACAGCCCTTGGCGTAATGGGCAAGCTCATCGGCATCGTGCTCGCGGAAGTGCAGATTTTCTTTTTTAATACCCAGCTCAAGATACCAGTCGAACCTTGCCTGCTTCCAGTGGTCGAACCATTTGTCGTCGGTGCCCGGCTCGCAGAAAAACTCAAGTTCTGCCTGTTCGAATTCGCGCGTTCTGAAGATAAATGCCTTGGTCGTTACCTCATTACGGAAGCTCTTGCCAATCTGGGCGATGCCGAATGGGATTGTTACCCTGGTGGTATCGAGAACGTTTCTGAAGTTGGCGAAGATTCCCTGAGCGGTTTCGGGACGAAGGTGCATAGTCATCGAATCGTCAACGTTGGCGCCCATCTGGGTCTCGAACATCAGCTTAAAGGGCATCGGCTCGGTAAACTGGCCAACTACGCCACAGTTGGGACAAAGCTTATTGCTCAAATCCTGTGCCTTTGCAACAGCGGCGTCGATTGCAATATGCTCGGTGTGCTCATCGGCCTGGGCGGCGGCTTTTTCCTTGAGGTGGTCAACGCGGGTTCGGGTGTTGCACTTTTTGCACTCGGCTATCAGATCGGCGAATTTGTCGGCGTGGCCGGACGCTTTCCATACCATCGGGTGCATAAGGATGCTGCAGTCGAGCCCGACCACATCGTCGCGCATCTGTACGACGCTTTTCCACCATGCCTTTTTTACGTTGTTCTTTAATTCGACGCCGAGGGGGCCGTAGTCGTAGCAGCTTGCAAGGCCGCCGTAGATTTCACTGGACTGGAATATAAAACCTCTTCGCTTACACAGCGATACAATTTCATCAAGTTTCGTAATCTTTGCCATATTTAGTCTCCAAAATTATCGATTGGCTTAGAGCCTATCCAAATAACCCGCTCTATTGCGGTCGGCTGCAAAGTCCGATGCCTGCGTTGTCGGCCAAAAACGTTCTCGACCTTGAGTAAACAACGCCTCCGAGCCTTTTTGACCTGCCACCTTGGCCTCAAACTTTTCGCTCGACCTCATAACGACCCGGCTATCCGGATAGGCTCTTATTATATAGACCAAGGCGTTAATTACAAGAGTTGAAAGCGGCGATGTGAATATCGAATCAGGAACTTTACAGCGAGATACGTTTGACACGGTCGTTTTAAGCGATTAGATTGATGGGCCAAAACTGTCTTTGTAATGTATGCCTATGAAAACAGAAATTTGCATAATCGGAGCAGGGCCGGCGGGTCTGACGGCAGCGATTTTCGCGGCCCAGGGGAGTACTCATACAACCATAATCGAGGGCAATACAACGGCCGGTCGCAAACTGATACTCACTGGGGCCGGACGCTGCAACCTTACACATAAAGCCAGCCCTACCGAGCTTGTCCGAACGTTCGGTTCTGTACAGGGCAGGTTTCTGAGCTACTGCTTATACAAATTTTCACCGCAGGATGTGCTGAAATTCTTCGCCTCTTTAGGGCTCAAAACCAGGACCGAACAAGATGGCTGCGTATATCCGGCCTCCGACCGTGCCGGTGACGTACGAGATGCATTAATCAATCGTGCCAAAAAAGTCGGTGTTAATTTTCTCCATGACAAGAGAGTCGATAAGATAACCAAAGAAGCGAATACGTTTATTGTACACACACCCAAAGAGCCTGTTCGAGCCGAGAAAGTTATTATTGCAACAGGAGGCGTTTCATGGCCCAAAACAGGCTGCACAGGAGATGGCTACCGCTTCGCCCGAAGCTTTGGCCATAAGATTACCCGAACAAGAGCCTCTCTTGTTCCATTAGTGAGCCTTGAGAATTGGCCGGGACAGCTTGCAGGTACATCCGTTGAAAATGTCAGAATCTCGGCCCGCATAAATAACAAAAAGGTTGTCACCTCCGGTGCGCTTATTTTCACCGATGACGGTATTGGCGGCCCGGCAGTGCTCGATATGAGCCGGGAGCTTACTGATTATCTTCCCGTCGGAAAAAAACCAATCGAAATTACTCTGGACCTTGCGCCGAATGTCGAACAATCCGCCTTCGATAAAGAAATGACCGAGCTATTAAGTGCAAATCCCAAGAAGAAAATCGTTAATATACTTGCTGAATTTTTGCCGAAGCGCATTGGAATCTTTCTATGCAAACGAGCGGGCTGCGATGAAAGGCTTGCGGCAGGCCAGCTTAAAAAAGATGCTCGAAAAAGGCTCATCGCGGCCATCAAAGCCCTGCCTGTTTCAATCGTTCGCACCAGAGAGATTGCCGAGGCGACGGTAACCCGCGGGGGTGTCAGCCTAAAAAAAATTGAGCCTAAAACTATGGAATCGAAGATTTGCCCAGGCCTGTTTTTTGCAGGCGAAGTGCTCGATGTCGACGGCCCGTGCGGCGGATACAATCTACAAATATGCTTTTCGACTGGGGCATTGTCAGGTACTTCGGCCGCAACTCAAAAACACAACTCGTAAAGCTTGAAAAATAAAACAACTTCAATCCTCATTTACGAGCCACGAGTTACGAATTCGGTTGGGCCTTGGAATATGATTTTGGAAACGAATTCAACGGGTGCCTATATCTTGTGGATTAAAATATTCAAGAGGATCTTCAATGTCAAGATAGAAGGGATCTCCAAATATCCTTGCTAACCTTTGCGCTACTTTTAGCTCGACTAGTTTTGAACGAAACGTATCGATTGTATCAATACCGAGCAGAAAGTAGCGCAAAGGTTAGCAAGGATATTTGG
>CAZWME010000592.1:0-4002 GCA_964634515.1 uncultured Pirellulales bacterium
GTATCTACGGTTCAGATAGTCTGCAGGGCAAATAAATTAGGCGGTGTTACCGTTCAAAAGACCGCAGAAAGCGATAAAAAATTACAAAGTATCGGTAATATTCAAAGATAAATGATTAAAAAAATAAGAAAAAATAAAGACAGAGGTTTTGTTTTAATTGCGGTCCTGTTGATAATATCCGTCCTTGTAACGATTATCCTGGAATTCAATTATGAATCACGGATGAAACTTCATCTTTCCGATAACTTTCATAATGCTTCTAAGGCCTTAAATTATGCCGAGGCCGGTATTTCTATTGCAACGGCAAGCCTGAAACAAAATGAAAATATACTTTCTGATGAAAAATTCATCCCTCTCTTTTCGGGACAAGTTCATGTCCCGGTTGAAAACGGTCATTGTACCATACTGATTAACGATGAAAGCGGTAAAATTAATGTAAACGCACTTAAGACAACTGGGGGTGAAATTGTACGGCACAGAGTGGACCAAATGCTGAAACTGATTGACCTTTTGAATTATCAAATTCAGGGACAATCTCCTGTTAGCTACAGCTTGATTCCCGCCATAGTCGATTGGGTTGATTATGACGATGAAGTGACATTTTTGCCCTTCATAAAAAGAGAAAACGAAGGTGCTGAAAGTAATTATTACATGGACCTTATTGACTCGTATAAATGTAAAAATGCTCCTTTTGAAACACTGAATGAACTGTTGCTGGTAAAAGGGATGACCCCGTTAATATTCCATGGGTGGGCTGGCGATAAAACTCGGAATATAGAACCTGTGGATGGAATTGGGCAATATTTAACCATTTACGGCGATGGGAAGATAAATATAAATGAAGCTTCGCCGATGGTTGTTCTGAGTTTGTCGGAAAAGATGGGCCCTTCCCTGGCCAAAAGTATTGTTGAACAACGGAAGATCAAACGGTTTGTAAGTGTCGGACAACTGCAAAATGTACCTGGTATGACAGACCAGGTGTATGAGTCTGTCCGTGAATTAGTAACTGTTAGACCCAGGGATCGTTATTATAATGTAACTGTAACCGGTGTGGCCGGTGAGTTTGTACGAAAAGTTCAGGTTGTGCTTGGAATTGACAGTAGCACCGCACGAATCGAGACGATATTACGCATAGAACTTTAACGAGTTTACGTATAATGAAGGCAATCTGCAATAACTGTAAAGGTGGAATCCTGTGAAGCGGTCGATAGGGATAGATATTAATAGAGACAAAATCAGCATAGTTCAACTGTGCTTTACGGGAGGTAAATTTTCACTCGAGCGGGCGAGTGTCCGGGAAATACCGAAAAGCGATACATCCGGCGAAAAATCTACCACAGATATCAAAGCTTTGATTAACAGCATGTTGACCGAAGAGAATTTTAATATGTCTGCGAAGGTCACAGTTACAGCACCGGCTGACAGGGTTTTCTTTCAAAATTTCAGAACGGACCTTTCAGCAAATGAAGACGTAAGGCAATTGATAAAATTTGAACTCGAGGATGATTTCCCAATTCCTTTTGACGAGATTGTTGCCGGTATTTGCGGCGGTCGTGAACTTAAAGCAGATGAAAGAGAATATCTCATTGGTGCTATTAACCGTTCGGAACTCCGGGGTCGGGTTGAAACAATAAAAGAAGCACATCTCAAATGTTCGACAGTTACGGCCGATGTTTTCGCGCTTTATACGGCTGCGTCAGTAAGTAATAATCTGATAGATGACACTCCCTCTGTGATTGTACATTCTGATAATTCCAGGACAATCCTGGCAATAAGTGTGAAAGGCAGGCTTGTTTGCGTCAGACATTTTCACGGTCAGGATTTGGCTGAGGCTGATGGAGATACACCGTTAACAATGCTGCAAGTGTTAACACGTGAGATTGAAATGACCTTACGGGCGATATTTGCTTCGAATGCTGATACAAGACTAACAGTTTTTATAAGTTCGAATAACGAGCTTCTTGACGACTTGTCGGCGGGATTACCGGAATCAATGAATTGTGAGGTAGTTGCATTAAATCCTTTTTCAAAGATAGATTGTTCTGGCCGGCGGCAGCCAAATCCCGATATTGTAATCGCTGCAGGCTTAGCGCTGATAGGAACTAATGAAATTCCTGATGTACTGAACTTTCTCGCTATAGATGAATTCAGGCCGGATCGGACAGTGGAAATAAAACGGAGTCTGTATATTACCGGGGCCTTGCTTCTTGTCATTGGGGTCTTATTGGTTGCAATGTTTTTCTACGAACTTAATAATCTTGAAAACCGGCATGAGCTTGTAAAAAAGCAGATTCGCGAGGTGTTCGTACAAACTCTCCCAGAAGAAAAGAAGATTGTAAACGAGCTTGCGCAGATGAACGAACAGTTGGAATCGTCACAGGCCCAATACAATGCCCTTGCAGCCGGGCTGAGTGACAGAGTATTGCCGCTTAGGATTCTGCAGACTGTAAGCGAAAAAATAACTCCGGGTCAGAACGTCCGTATTGATGATATTTCAATGGCTCCCAAGTCGGTTCGATTAACAGGGGTTGCTGCTTCCTTTGAGTCGGTGGATAATCTGATGAGTCTTTTACGTCAGGTTTCCGGATTTAATACGGTTGAAGTACCGAGTATAGATGTCGAACACCGAAGCGGCGGGGTACGTTTTACGCTTTCCATTACTACGATATTGAAATAGTTAAAACATGAACTTAACACAAAGAGAAAAACAGACCATAGCTGCCGGAGCAGTCCTTTTTGGATTGATTGTTGCGTTTCAGGTTTTTGTCAGACCTGCAATAGGCCGACTTAGAACGCTTCGACGTGTAGTCTCGGATAAGCAGCAAGTGTTGGGTGAGTTACGAGCTAAGAGTGAACAGTACAAAGCTGTCTCGAGGGAATTAGAGAAAATACGGTTGGAGATGGAACGTCAGCCTGAAGAAAGAAAAATCTTGTCTTTTGTCGAACGTATACAAAAAGACAGCGGCCTCATGCAGAAAGTCGTTTATATGAAACCATCTACCATGACGGTAAAGGATATATATGAGCAAAAAACTATCGAAATAAAGTTACAGAGCATTACACTGGATCAGCTAATCCGGTTTCTATTGAAGATAGAATCCTCGGAATTGACCATAGGGATTAGAGCGTTAGAAATTAAACGCGGCCTCCTGGATTCGCGCCTGCTTGATACGACAATTCAATTAGTGAGTTTATCATCTATTGGATCTTATTAATAACCTTGCATAGAGAAATGCAATTGTTAGGAAAACTCGAATAAAAGGAAAGGGTCATATTGATAATAAAAGGGCTACTCTGCTTTGTATTCGTAGCCGATATAGCTTATAAATCGTGCTTTGGTATAATTTTATTCTTACAATAACTCCCAAGGGAATTTTTTAATGGATATAACAGTATGAATATTTTGGGAATATCGGCCTTCTACCATGACAGTGCTGCCGCCTTTGTGCGTGACGGGGAAATTATTGCCGCCGCTCAGGAGGAGCGATTTACTCGAATCAAGCATGACAGCCAATTCCCGACAAATGCGATTGGGTATTGTCTTGAAGCCGGGCGGCTCACCGCCGAAGATATCGACTATGTAGTCTTTTATGAGAAGCCCCTGAGAAAATTTGAAAGGCTGCTCGAAACCTATATAGGTTATGCTCCCCGAGGTTTTAAGCAGTTTTTTATGGGTATGCCTTTATGGCTGCGACAGAAGCTGCATCTGCCCCGGGAGATGGACAAGGCTTTACAGAACAAGTTCAAGGGCCGCTATGTTTTCACGGAACACCACGAATCCCACGCTGCAAGTGCCTTTTTCCCCAGTCCGTATGATGAGGCTGCTATTTTGACAATGGACGGCGTAGGCGAATGGGATACGGCCAGTTTCGGCACAGGCAGGGGTAACAGAATCGAACTGACAGACGTAATGCATTTTCCTCATTCACTCGGATTGCTTTATTCGGCTTTTACCTACTTCACGGGTTTTAAGGTTAACTCAGGCGAATACAAACTTATGGG
>CAZWME010000593.1:0-4000 GCA_964634515.1 uncultured Pirellulales bacterium
ACTATATTGGCTAAACAACCTTCAGCGCATTAATTTAATACAATTACACACAAATATAGGCCAGGGCATTTGACACATGTATCAAACGCCCCGGTAAGATCAAGTCGATAGTGATCTCGGTTAATCGACATTCAGCCATTCTTCAGTAAGTGAAATATCTTTCAACCAATCTTCATTCAATATATCCAAATCCAACTGATCGAAGATGCAGTCACCATTGACGTCTCCGGGAAGCGGCACGTAATCGGGCAGTGACTGGGCCGCCTCACAACTGTCGTTATACACGTTGATCGTGACCGTGTCCGAACCGGTGTATTCACCGTCAGAGGCCTCCAACTGCAAGACATACTCGCCAACGGCTGACAGGGTAATACTCGTATCCTCGGCGCTTGGAGCGGCAATCACGGCTTCAGGGCTGTTGGGATCGTCGGGTTCACTAACCACTGTCCACTGCACAGTATAAGCGTCATTATCGGTGACAGTCGCATCCAGATTCCCGGCCCTGGCACCCCCTTCCAGCCAAGTCAGCACATCTGCGCCGGCGTCAACCTGTGGGGGCAGATTATCTGAAACAAAACTAAAAATAGGCCCGAAAATCGGATCATTGGGATCCCCAATGTAAGTATCGACGGCCCAATAGTACCGCGTCTTTGGTTGAGTTTGCACGACAACGGAAGTCACGTTCTGCTGACTGACAACCTGGATGACTGCCGGATCCGTAAACTGTTCCAGCAACTGCAGGTCGTCGGTAAAGTAAACATCAACTGATACCGTTTGACCCGGCACAACCGGTTCAGGCAAAGTCCAGTTCAACTCCACCGCGCCGGGTGCTATTCTACCATTGTCGGCTGGATTCGGATTAAGCATGTGGACAGCCTTTAAAGTGGTTTGGCCTCCATTCGTGACGTTATAATCCAACTGCAGTGTTCCGTTGCCGTTATAGGCGGTAATCCAGCCATTGTCAATGAATTCCTGGACAGCCGAGAGCGCATCCCCGTCTATTATCATCGTACCGGCTTTGACGTCCATCGTGCCGGCAGAGCCGGATTCTATTCTCATCCTTAAGTTGCTGTTGATTATAATAGTTCCACCACCCAGATTCACGATACCTGTACCTGTAGCCCTGTCCCCAATCCTGAGATTACCGACTGTAACAGTTCCACCGGTCATATTGAGGGTGCCCTCACCCTCTCGCCCCACAGAAATGTCATCACCCACAACAGTCATAGCGCCACTAATTATATTAAGTGTCCCAATTCTTCCCGGGCCGTCGGCGATTGGTACCCAGTTGTACACCGTAAGGGTTCCGCCGTCCACTGTCAGGGCGGCACCGGCATCACTTCCAATGGGCAGAGTATTTGACTCGGCGCCTTCGTTCGCGACAGTCGGTCCGGGAAGTGAGCGGATGTGTACTCTGTCGGTTCTGGTGGGCAGTGTTCCGATGTCCCAGTTTTGTGGTGTGCTCCAGAGGTGGCCGGCCCCGCCATCAGTCCACTCCGCAGCCTGAACATCACTCACCAGAGACAACACCAGAACAAAAGAAACCAAACAAATCATTTTTCTAAACACGGTAATCCTCCTTACAAAAACGGTTAACTTAAACATGTCGTGGCTTCACACCAAAACATCTTGTATTCTCCTCTTAGCTATTTAGTCGATAACTTCATAAAGCGTGTTCCTGCACGCTTTGATGCTTTTTTGAAATACTCCTGTACAATTCAAACCCTATATTATCAAAACTCCATCTCAATTTCAACAATATTACGACAGGTTCAACATGCCGTGCCGCAATAAACACCGAAAGCCCCCCATCATATCTTTTTTGTTTGCCGTTTTGCGAAACAGTCCTCCCCAGCTTGTGGGCCCTGGAATTGTTGTTATAGCTTAAATAAACTAAAAAATATTATAACATATATGAAAATGCTGGGGAAAACTAAAATTGGCCTCCGGGGGACACTCTTTACCCTTGAGGAGGATATGATATATTGTTAAAGAATATTCTAAGATGCTGGGGAAGGTCTGGATGGGGAAATAGAAGAATAAAAAAGGCCTTTTAAGTCTGTTTTTTCCTTGAAGTATGGGCGGCTAATCTGGTACAAATAGGATTGGTGAAACTTGTGCTCGCTTAATCGGGCATCTCTGACTTTTGGTTTATCAAGCGAGCATAATTCTGATAATTTTACGAATGGTGGAGGAGTTATTGCGTATTGTTCGAGGTGCAAAACCTTAAGTGAGAGTTTGTTGTCTGAAAGTCAAGATTTTTTACATTCTAATTAACGGTGTCTTTTTTATTGCGCCTTTTTTGGAATTGTTGGGTAATTATTATGGAAAAATCAAGAGGATTTACCCTAATAGAACTTTTAGTGGTTATTGCTATTATTGCAATATTAATGGCGATCTTGATGCCCGCATTGCAGCGTGCCCGTGAGCAGGGCAGGCGGGCCGTGTGCTTGCAGAATACCAAGACGCTCGTGCTCGGATGGATTATGTATTGTGATGATTACGAAGGCAAAATACCGCTGGCCGTAGCGAGTACTACCGATGGCTGGGTACACAAACCCCCTGGCAATCTACCTGTTGACGCACCGATAGAAGAACAGATTGAAGCTTTAAAAGCAGGTGTGCTTTTTGAGTACATCGTGGATGTAAAAGTGTATCGCTGTCCTGTGGCCAAGAACTATGAGATGCGTACCTATAGCTGCTCACATGCTATGAATGGAGGAAGCTTTGACGGTGGGCCTGTGATCAAGAATATTTACGATATCAAACATCATGCGGAGCGCATCGTTTTCATAGATGATTTCGGCGAGGACTGGGATGCAGCCTGGGCCGTTCCCTGGAGTCGGCCGGCCTGGTGGAATCCGATTCCCGCACGTCACGGAGCCGGTACGGTCGTGGATTTTGCTGATGGTCATTCCGAGTGGTGGGCATGGAAGGACTCTCGCACTATCGATCTGATGGTAAAATTGGTCTGGGATGCCCATGGTGATAACATAGGAGCCGTGCAGGATGGAAATCCCGACTTGATCCGGGTGCAAAAGGGAATCTGGGGCAATGACCTGGGATATGAACCTGTTAGTATTCCTTAAAACTTTTTTTAATAAGGAACCAAATTATGAGCGATTCATTAAACCGACGAGAATTTCTTGGTACGGCCGTCGGAGTTGGTGGCATACTGCTGGCCGGTGGGTTTGCAAGCCGACCGCTTGCGGCGGCTGAAAAAGCCGGATGGCCCAAGCTGCCGCCCGTAAGGATACATGTAGTTTACGTGGGTACCGGAGGGGCGTGGCCCACTCCGACATTCGATGCTCCTGCAGAGGTAGCCAAGTTCAAGAAATACCTTGCTGGTGTGCAAAACAGACTCGGCGACGTGAATTTTGTTGGCGGGGAGTTGATTCCCAACACTGTACAGGCAGCGACTAAAGTTGCAACTGGCATGGCCAGGGCCGACGCTGCGATCCTTGTCCATCTTAGCTTCGGGAGCGGTCAGCCGTTGCTGAAGTTGGTTGATGTAGGATTACCCACGGCCATCTTCTCACAGCCTTTCAGCGGACACGACTGGATGTACGTTCCCCAATGGCAGAAAGCCGGCAAAAGAGTGGTCCTGCTGCCGTCCAGCGATTACGGCGAGCTGGAACGGGCAGCAGCGCTGTTACGCGTACCTGTACGTCTTCGGCAATCGCGAATCATTGTTGTAGGAAGGGCCAAGGGAACAGCTCCCGCTTGCTCCGCGGAGAAGATCAGACAGCGTCTCGGCCCTGAACTGGTTCAGATTAGACAGGACCAGATTACTGCGGCGCACAAAGCTGTTGATCCTAAGGATGCCAAGGCTGAGGCCGAGCAATACTGGATCGGCCAGGCCAGGGACATTATTGAGCCGTCTAAGGCGGATATTGTTAACTCCGCTCGCATGTATCTGGCAATCAAGGACATCATGATCAAAGAACAGGCACAAGCCATCACGAGTTCTTACTGCATGGGCGCACCGGCCAAAGGCTGT
>CAZWME010000594.1:0-1468 GCA_964634515.1 uncultured Pirellulales bacterium
CACAGAAGCTAATGAAAGCGCTTCTACGGTTTCTGAGCCTGCGGAGACGATGGCTACCGAAGTATTTAATTTGAACTTCGCCAATGCCAAGCAAATAGAAAAAACTGTCAATAACCTTGTTTCCAAAAACGGAAAAGTAGGAATAGATGAAAGGCTTAACAGCATAGTTGTCATTGACACCACGGTAAACTTGGAGCAAATCCGCCAGGCAATCGGCAAACTTGATGCCAAGGCGCCTCAGGTTATGATTGAGGCATTGATAGTAAATGTCAAGCTGACCAATGAATTGAAAATGGGTATTGATTGGACAAAGCTTGGTACCTCGGCGAATTATCTCACCCAGGGTCTTTCCGCCACGGGAAATTTAAATCCGTACGGCAAGATAACGTTTTCCTCAACCCCCGGTAATTGGAATATACAAGGCCTGATAGATTTCGTTGAAACCAATAAGGATGTCAGAATCCTGGCAAATCCCAAGGTGCTTGTACTGAACAATCAAACGGCAACAATCGACTCTATTGAGGAAATACCCTATCGAGAACTCACCGAAACATCCGCAGGCGGCAGTATCGGAACAGTATCTTTCAAAGAGGCTGGAATCAAACTTCAGGTAACCCCTCAGATTTCCGATGACGGCTACATTATTATGCACGTTAATCCCGAACAGAGTGCCCAGACAGGTACGTTTACGATTGAAAACAGCGAGACACCGGTTATTGAAACGCGGAGGACCGACACAACGCTACGGGTTAGAGACGGCCAGACAATAATTATTGGTGGACTTCGTAAGAGTGAGCCCTCTGTAGTGGAAAGCAAAATACCACTTTTGGGCGACCTTCCCCTTATAGGTGTGCTGTTCAGAAAGGTAGATACCGATATTATAGAAAGTGAACTTGGAGTCTTTATAACTCCCCATATTTATACCGACGGCAAATTAACGGACGATGAGTTGAAACTAATCGAAAAATGTAAAAAAAGTGAATTCCTATATGAAGCCAGTGATCTATTGCGACTTCAGTCAAAGGATTAAAGAGTATGGGAACCTTATTAATTGGAGAGACATTATGTTATCTGGAATATTTAGCGAACAAACGCAAACAGCGAAAATACTAGTAGTTGAAGACGAAGAGGATATAGCCCGCGTCATATGTAAGACTCTTGAGCTTAAGGGTTATGAGGTCATAATGGCTAATGACGGGTTCGAGTGCATTGCCACAGCAGAAGAACAGTTGCCTGATCTTATCTTGCTGGACAATATAATGCCAAATATGGATGGGCCGACAGCCTTGGCTAAGCTTAAGGTCTCAAAGAAAACCTGTGCTATTCCAGTGATAATGGTTACAGCCCTAGCAGATGAGAAAAATATTGCCGGTGCTCAAAAAAACGGTGCCACCATGTATGTTATCAAGCCATTTGATTCCGACATACTACTTGAAAAAATTAACCAAGTGTTAAAGTCTAAACATAA
>CAZWME010000594.1:1478-3990 GCA_964634515.1 uncultured Pirellulales bacterium
GGAAACAAAGGAAGATGGTCAAGACCTGCAATCTCTAAACATAAACGAAAAACAGCAATCCATGAGTAGTGAAACCAAGACAGATTTGCTGGCCAAAGAAAAGATGTTTAATGATAACTGCTATGAGGCTAACGTGCAGAGAAAACCTATACTATTATAAGAATGGAATAAAAAGTGATGGCGAATGGAACAGTATTATTTGTAGATGACGAGGAAAATATTCTGCACTTCTTGAAAAGGGTATTTATAGATGAATCATACGAAATCCTCACCGCCACGAATGGTGAAGACGCACTTGAGATACTCCAACAACAAGAGGTGCATGTGGTGCTGCTCGATATTATGATGCCAGGCTTAGATGGTTACGAGACCTGCAAGCGCATAAAGTCGCATGCCAAGGGTAGGTTGACACAAG
Source organism: uncultured Pirellulales bacterium (assembly GCA_964634515.1). Taxonomy (GTDB): domain Bacteria; phylum Planctomycetota; class Phycisphaerae; order Sedimentisphaerales; family Anaerobacaceae; genus NIOZ-UU13. Next base: position 1,894 of record CAZWME010000594.1, read on the forward strand.
TCATTCTTGTTTCGGGCGATGGTTCCATCCAGGCAAAAGTGAGAGGTTATGACGTTAGTGCCGACGACTATGTAGTAAAGCCATTCATCAACAAAGAATTGCTCGCTAAGGTAAGGGTTCAGTTCCGGCTAAGAGCTGCGTTGGTGAAGCTAGAAGAGCAAACTACAGAGTTAGTGAAAGCTAATGAGATATTGCAGGCTACTGAGGCAAATTTACAGACTATAATAACACAGAATGCTGATGGTATCATTATCGTCGATCGCAATGGAATCATACGTTTCGCCAATCCGGCTGCGGAATCTCTTTTTGGCCGAAAAACAGAGGAACTCTTTGGCGACGCGTTTGGATTTGCTGTTGTCGGAGAAGAAACAGCCAGGATTGAAGTTATGCGCAGGGATTCAGAGACAGTAGTGGCAGAAATGCGGACCGTTGGAATAAAGTGGGAAGGTGAGGCTGCTCACCTCATATCAATTCGCGACATCAGCGAGCGTAAAAAGGCAGAGGATAAAATCAAGGAAGCTATAGCGATAAAAGCAGAATTTATTTCTATGGCTTCTCATGAATTAAGAACACCTCTTGCTGCTATGAAAGAGAGTATACGATTAGTGATTACCGAGCAAACAGGCGAACTTAATGACGAACAAAAAGAATTCTTAGGTATCGCAAAAAGGAACGTTGACAGGCTTGCTAGACTAATCAACGATATTTTAGATTTTCAAAAACTTGATGCTGGCAAGGTAGAATTTGATTTACAGAAAAACGATATGAATGAGGTTGTTAGGGAGATTGAAGAGGCAATGATCCCTTTAGCAAACGAAAAGGGATTAAGCCTCATGACAGAACTTGACGATAACATGCCAAGGATTAAATTTGACAGGGACAAAATCACACAGGTTTTAACGAACATAGTCAATAATGCTGTTAAGTTTACAGAGCAAGGAAATATTACAATTACCACAGCTAAAGATGGTAACATTGTTCGTGTGACTGTACAGGATACAGGTCCTGGTATTAAGGAAACAGACTTGCCAAAGCTGTTTCAAGAATTTGTACAAATATCGACCGGCAACAGAACAAAGATGGGGAGTTCCGGCCTTGGACTTGCTATTTCTGAGAAAATCATAAATGAACACAATGGGAAAATTTGGGCAGAATCAGAATTTGGAAAAGGGACATCTCTTCACTTTGTATTACCTATCGAGGAACTAGCAGAGATTAAAGAGAATGAAATAGCGAAAATATCTTAATCATAGATAATGAATAAGACACACTGCTGGCTTTAAAGACGGGATTTACATATAGTGAACTTTAGCCAAAATTTGGAGATATAGAATTGATAAAAAAGATGCCGACAACCCGATATATATGTTGTAAAAACATAAACAATGTATTGGGAGGTCGGCATGGAACAATATTATTCTTCAACTTTCGTATATATTCTCCGAACCTACAGCCAGGATTTGGCAGCAGATTATTTTTGGCTGGGTACTCAAACGTGGGCACACTACAGTAACCAGGATTGCTCTCGGCACCAGATCACGATACATGGATAGGTCGTAGAGACCGAGTGTTGCTATTGGTCGCATTGCAAAGCGGGCTTCGCATGTCAGAGCTTACAGATCTTACAGATCTTTGTTGGAACTCTGTAATATTTGGAAGCGGAGCGTACATAAAATGCACTGGTAAAGGAAGGAAAGAACGCTGTACACCACTACGAAATGAAGCAGTAACTGCACTCCGGTCATGGGCTCTCGAATGCCAGTCAGAGTCATCGGACCCTGTGTTTCCAAGTGCCAGAGGTGGACATCTCAGCCGCGATGGAATCGAATATCTTGTAGCCAAGCACGCTGCAACGTCCCGCGAAATCGTATTCTGTCCAAACCCTTTACTGCACCCATCACCTTGCCTTGGTATAATTCCATCAACTTCATAGTAGCATCCTTTCTTTTATCTTGAATATTTACGAGGATGCTAATATACTTTTTTATAGCTAAAACTCTATCTTTTTGGGTTGCGGCTGAGCGATGTAAAGGGCGGAGTATAATCGCGGCGGGTGGCGGTTTGAAATCGCGGCACCCAAGGCATACCTACACTACG
>CAZWME010000595.1:0-3990 GCA_964634515.1 uncultured Pirellulales bacterium
GGCCAGATTATTGTTCCAATTAGTGTTGCCCATTCCTGGCGTACGGGACTACACCTGCGGATACCGAGCTTATCGTGCTGCTCTACTGCAGAAAGCGTTTCGGCTCTATGGCGATGCACTTGTTCAGAAAAAAGGTTTTCAGTGTATGTCAGAATTGCTCGTAAGACTGAGCACTCTCGATCCAATTATCACTGAGGTTCCTATGATCCTCAGATACGATCAGAAGAAAGGGGATAGTAAGATGCGTGTTGTCCAGACGGTTGTTGGCACACTCAGGCTAATGGCTGAATGTCGCCTGCACAAGGTGCCGTCTAACAGTGTCACCGCAAAATGAAGTCAATTATGCATAGACGTCGCGTAATGATTATTGTTGGAACACGGCCTGAGGCAATAAAAATGGCTCCGGTCTACCTTGCGATGAAAAACGAACCACAGTTTGATGTTCGTTTGGTTGTCACAGGCCAACACCGTAGTATGCTTGACCAAGTTCTATCTGTGTTCGGATTGAAACCGGATATCGATTTGGATGTGATGCGTCCGAATCAGAGCCTCGGTGAGCTTTCTACTCGTGTGTTGACAAACGTGCAACGTGTTCTGGTCGAAAACCGTCCTTCCGCAGTACTGGTTCACGGCGATACGACCACTTGTCTCTTTGCAGCCCTTGCAGCGTTCTACGAAGGTGTACCAATTGGTCACGTTGAGGCAGGGCTTCGAACGTATAATTTCGAAGCACCCTGGCCAGAAGAAATGAACCGTCGTCTCGTCGATCCACTCTGCAAATGGTGTTTTGCACCTACCGAAAGAGCTGCTCGCAATCTAGTGTCTGAGAGAGTTCCAAAGGAGAGCGTATTCGTAACTGGAAATACCGTTGTTGACGCTGTGTTATGGGCCCGATCCATGGTTAAACGCAGCCAAGTGAAAATTCCACATCTCCCAATTGATGTTGAAGACCATCATCGGCTGATTCTTGTTACAGGTCACAGGAGAGAGAGTTTTGGCAAGCCCTTTCAAGATTTCTGCATGGGTCTTCGAGATGCTATCCGGGCACATGAAGATACTATTCTTGTCTATCCAGTCCATTTGAATCCAAATGTCCAGCAGGCGGTTAGAAAATGTCTGGATGGCCAAGATCGCATATTCCTTATTCCACCTGTTTCCTATCTTGAGATGGTGTACCTGTTGGAGGCAAGCTATATGGTTATTACGGATTCCGGTGGTATTCAGGAAGAGGCTCCTGTGTTTCACAAACCGGTACTAGTGACGCGAGACTGCACCGAGCGCCCTGAAGCGGTCGAATTAGGGCTTGCAAAAATCGTTGGGACCTCTAGAGAGAATATCTCGGCAGAGGTGCATCGTTTGCTTTGTGATCCTTCTGTCTATAATAGGATGTCAGAAGGAATAAATCCCTATGGCGATGGCCATGCCAGTAAGAGGATAACGCGAATACTCCTTGAGACAATATAAAAACACTTCTTTTGTAAGTGCTCGAGTAGTTCGAAGATGAAGAAGCTGCAAACTGAGACTTTTTGGCTGCGGTTTTCTATGGGAGATGTCGAGGATGATCTACTGGTAGTGTGCGAAGTAGCGGCAAACGGAGATGTATTCGTAGGATCAGGCTATTAAGGCTATGCCAATTCGCCTTGTATGGTTCTAAAAAGATATGGACATTAATATTAAGGACAACGTATGGTTACTTCATTATCACGGAATAGGATTTCTTGGATTTTACCTGTTCTACTAGCACTGTTGTTGTATGGTGTTCATCTCAAGAGCGACTTATATGGTGATGAATACTCAACGTTTAAGGTTGTGTCTGAGGGCAGATTCTTTGGGAACCTGCTATCCCCAAAGCTCTGCCAGCCTCCGCTGTATTTTGTCGTAGCGAAAGCATTTTATGTTTTAACAGGAACTGCGTGGTCTATCCGAATTCCGAGCCTGTTGGCAACTCTGGGGACAATCATTCTTGTGGCCAAAATCGCAGCTAAGATGTTTGACAAAGAAGTAGCGCTGTTGGCCTTATGGCTGGCGTCATCATCACCGATTCTGGTCGAGTTTGCAGCTGAAGGCCGTCCTTATGCGATGCTGGCTTTCTTCTCCACCGCAATGGGCTACCAATTGCTGTGTTTCATTGAGCATGAGGATTGGAAATCTGCAATGTTACTTGCTGGTGCAGCGACAGGAGGACTACTTACTCACTACATCTTCTGTTGTCACCTTGCTTTTGCAGCAGGCTACTACTTATTCAGACGAAAGAGAATTACCAAGTACGCCCTAATGGCAATTGCATTAACTATTCCCGTTATATGCCTTATGGTAGTTGGAGTTCTGCAAAACATGACACACAGTTCTGCAGTGACAGCAAAATGGCATATAGACTTAAAGATTATGGTCAATTTTCTGGCCCGTATCCCAGTAGCAGTAAGTTACGGCTTCTGCACATTCAGGCTACCAAATATGGACATTGCACGAAATGTCACGATCCAAATGGTCAGGCAGAATGTTGTTCTTATAGCCATAATGGCTTTGATATTCTTGGGCCTCGGCTGGGGCATACTGCGTCTTATTGTCTGCAAACAGGAACGTATTGGATTTTTGCTCTCCGGTGTGATTGTACCTGTTATACTTGCTGTGTCTGGGATTGCTGCTGGATTATTTGTAACTAAGGAGAAGTATCTCATTGGCACTGTAGGATACTACATAGTACTGCTTGCTGTTGTTTTATGGGCTGGTAGGAAGTCATTGGCGGGGCGGGCTACTACGGTTGCGTATCTTGCTCTGGTTGCACTCTCGATACTAAATTATACTGTATATCCTAATGAATACTCACGTCGCGCGGATTGGACTGGTCTGAGAGCTTCTTTGAGCGCAAGTATTAGACAAGGTGATGTCTTGCTATTCTACCGTGATCATAAAGGTAGAACGTTCGATGTACGACAAGGCGTCAAGGTCGTTCATATTAATGCGAACACGCCTGAACTGTCGGGCATTGATGAGTTTGCGGCGCAGATTGATGAGTCTTGTCAAGGTCATATCTACCTTGTTAATCGAGAAGTAGACCGGTTGGGTATCGATCCGAAAAGCAAAACGATACAAACACTAAAGCAACGAAGGCTTTGGAAACAAAAACGTTTCGGTCGAAATCTGAGTCTTTACGTCTTTACTGACGCACGGATAGGTTTTCAGTAGTGATATAGACCTCATTTGAGGGAAATCGTTTTTAAGCATCATACAGACATCATCAATGATAGAAATACGTCATGTGAGATGTCCGAGTTTCAATAATCTTTGTTCTTTGATTTGGTGGATATCTGAAAGTCTGCGTTGTACACAACCATTATGGTGTCAGAGCAGGTGAAGAAATAGCCGTTGAGACTATTCTACGGACGCTTCCTGCGAACGGTCACGAAGTTACACACTTTTCCCGTTGTACGGACGATGTCCTGGAGAAGCGTTTTGGGAAGCTGCGAGCATTTGCGTCGGGCATATGGAATAGCCGCGTTGCTCGTGACTTCGCCAAGCTATTGTCTTCAACAACGCCCGATATCGTTCAAGTTCAAAACGTGTATCCGGCTATCTCGCCCGCCATATTTGAGGTCGCCAAGCTGGCAGATATACCCATCGTGATGCGTTGTTCAAACTATCGGCTCTTCTGTCCAACCGGTCTCTTGATGTCTAAGAAGACGTGTGAGATATGCGAGAGGTGTGTGGGAGGCAGGGAATACTGGTGTGTCCTCAAGAATTGCGAGGTATCTTTCTGCAAATCTATGGGCTATGCATTGCGTACCGCATATCATCGTGTTCGCGGCACGATAACAAAGAACACGAGTGCCTACTACAGTCCATCAGTCTTCCTGAAGCGAAAGTTGGTTGATTGGGGAATCCCTGAACAAAAAATCGCAGTGATCTCAACTCCCGTTCAGGCTATCCCCTATTCGCCCAAACCGGCCAGTTCAGGAAGTTATGTGGCATATGCCGGACGGATAAGTCCCG
>CAZWME010000596.1:0-3988 GCA_964634515.1 uncultured Pirellulales bacterium
AGCCGGCAGTCTTCCTCAGGGAACTACGAATTACACTCCCGGTACACTTGAAATGGCTAAGAATTACTACTGGAGGATCGATGAGTTCGATCCCCCCTTCACGCATAAAGGCGACGTCTGGAGCTTTACGACCGAAGGTGCCGTTGAGAGTCTGGATCCGGTTAATGGCGCTGTGGACGTTACACAGACACCGATTCTAACCTGGACACCGGGAGTCAATGGTGCATCGCATGAGATTTATTTCGGCGCAGATAAAGATGCCGTGAAAAACGCCGATGCGAGTTCCCCTGAATATAAAGGCAGCGGCAACCTTGGTTCCGAGAGCTATGAACCCGGACAACTTGAATGGAATACTACTTACTACTGGCGTGTCGATGAGGCCAATAACGCCAGCGCCGACAGTCCATGGACAGGTCCCGTCTGGAGTTTTACCACGGCCAACTTCCTTATCATTGACGATTTTGAGGCTTACAATGACATCAATGAAGGTGAGCCCGGAAGTAACAGGATTTATAACGCCTGGGTGGACGGTTACAACGATCCGACAAACGGTTCTACGGTTGGTCATTTGGATCCTCCATTTTACGAAGAGACTATCGTTCACAGCGGTAATAAGTCGATGCCGATTACTTACGAAAACGCTGTAGGCAAATCAGAGGCAACTTTAACTTTGACTTCTAATCGCGACTGGACAGTAAAAGGTGTCGACACGCTGGCAATTTGGTACCGAGGTAGTAATGCTAATGCTGCCGAGCAGTTGTATGTTGCTCTAAACGGCAACGCAAGGGTCGATCATGATGATCCTGATGCAGCAACGATAACCAGATGGACCGAATGGAATATCGACCTGAAGCGCTTTGCCGACCAGGGTGTGAATCTTGCCAATGTAACTTCGATTACTCTTGGTCTTAGCTCTGTTACCGGCGGGACAGGTATGATGTACTTCGACGATATTCGTCTCTATCGGCCCGCGCCGTAAGCAATAAGTTACAATTAATCGTGTGCTTTAAATAACAGATTTTACAAAAGGGCCTATACTTAATCTTGTATAGGCCCTGCTATTTCTCGTCAAGCCAGGTCGGGCCTTTGGTTATATCTACCTTTAGTGGCACATCGAGCTTAATAGCATTAATCATTTGTTCCTCGATCCATTTTGAATGTTTATCGGCATCGGCTGCGGGCAATTCGAAAACAAGCTCATCGTGGATTTGAAGGATCATTTTCACAGGTAATTGCTCGGCTTCGATTTTTTGCTGAATAGTTATCATTGCTACTTTTATCAGGTCCGCTGCTGAGCCCTGAATAACCGTGTTGACTGCGAGCCGCTCGGCTTGTGAACGTTTGCCTGCGTTTTTACTGGATAAGTTATGGATTTTTCGCCGGCGGTGCAAAATAGTCTCCGCATAGCCGGTCTGCTTTGCAAGGACGATGCAGTCGTCCATAAATTTTCGGATTGAGCTGTAGCGGGCAAAATAGTCTTCTATAAATTTTTTGGCTTCGCCTTGGCTTATCCCAATCGTTCTCGAAAGTCCGAACGCACCCTGGCCGTAGATGATGCCGAAATTCACGGCTTTACAACTTGCGCGCATCTCACTGGTTACGTCTTCAATCGCACAATCGTAAATCTGCGATGCGACGAAACGATGAATGTCCCTGTCGTCGGCGAAGGCTGCCATCATGGCCCGATCCTTTGAAAAATGTGCCAGAAGGCGAAGCTCGATTTGTGAATAATCGCAGCTTAAGATGCAATCAGATTCTTTTTCCGTGATAAATGCGCCGCGAATTTTTCGGCCAAGCTCTGTACGAATCGGAATGTTTTGAAGATTAGGATTGCTGGAGCTAAGCCGGCCAGTTGTTGTTATTGTCTGGTTGAATGAGGCGTGAAGACGGTTTGTTCCGGGATTTATCAGCAAGCCGAGTTTTTCTACGTAAGTATTCTGTAATTTGCTTAACGTTCGGTATTGGAGGATTAAATCGGCAATTGGATGTTGAAGGCTGAGCTGTTCGAGTACGCCCGCATCGGTGCTTCGGCCGGCTTTGCCGGTACGGAGAGAAGTCAGATTGAGCCTGTCGAAGAGAATTTCGGCGAGTTGTTTTGGAGAGTCGATATTAAAGACCGAGCCGGCTTGTTCGTAAATCTTATCTGTGAGTTTTTCGAGCGCCTCGCTGATTTGGCCCGACATATTTCTCAGCAGCCCCGTATCCAGCGAAACGCCGTTGTGTTCCATAACTGCAAGGACCGAGACCAGGGGCATTTCGACTTCTTCGAATAATTTTTTAAGCTGAGGCTCTTTATCAAGGCGGGCTTTTAAGTAGATATAAAGCTGGAAGGTTACGTCGGCATCTTCCGCGGCATATTCACAGGCTGCGGCGGTATCGACCATATCGAAAGTTAGCTGGTTTTTGCCTTTGCCTATAAGGGCCGAGATTGGGACACAGTCATAATTCAGGAAATCGGCGGCCATGTTGTTCATCGAATGGCTTCGGGCAGGATCGAGACAATAAGAAGAGACCATAGTATCAAAGTGGATTCCTTTGACGGGCAGGCCTGCGTTTTCGAGGACGTGCAGGTCGTATTTGATGTTCTGGCCGATTTTTTTTACTTTATTGTCCGCCAATATCAGCGCGAGTTTGTGGCGAACCGTTTTTACTTCAAGATGTTTTGAGCCGAGCGGGGCCTTTATGGGAAGATAAAAAGCCTTGTTTGCCTGCCAGGAAAAACTGATTCCGACCAGGTCCGCCCGCATGGCGTCAATAGAAGTTGTTTCGGTATCGAGGGCGAACAATTTTTGCTCTTTCAGCTTGGAAACAAATTTATCAAATTTTTCTTCTGTGTCAATTAATTGATAATCGTGTTCTTCAGTTTTCATTGAAGCGGGTTGTTCGGTATTTATTAATGACCGCTCATTGACAGTCTCAGCCTTGTCCGGCTGCTCGATGTCGGAGAGGCCTAATTGCAAGAGAAGGCGAGTGAAGCCAAGCTCGGTAAATAGCCGGGTCAGCTTGGGTTCATTGAATTTTTTCAGGGTCAAATCGCTGTAATCAATCTCAATTGGAACATTGCAATCTATAGTTGCCAACTCTTTACTCAGGGCTGCCTTGTCTTTGTAATTTCGCAGGTTATCGCCGCGTTTACCTTTTATTTCGTCGATGTGCTCATAAAGATTATCGATTGAACCGTACTTTTGTATCCAGGTAAGAGCGGTCTTGGGGCCGACATCGGGTACGCCGGGTATGTTGTCGGCAGTGTCGCCCTGCAGGGCGAGGCAGTCGATGAATTGTTGCGGCGATATTCCCATATCAGTGAGCATTGTCTGGGGATTAGTTATATTGCCGGTTTTGATGTCATACATGCAGGTATTCTCATCAAGAAGCTGGAGCATATCCTTATCTTTCGAACATATATATGTCTCGATATTTTCGGCGGCGACCTTTTTCGCCATAGTGCCGATTATATCATCGGCCTCGAAGCCGCCTATGCGCAGCATAGGAATGTTCATAGCATTTAGAATCTGCTCAATCCGGTCTATCTGAGCGGGCATATCGTCCGGCATCGGCTTGCGGTGGGCTTTGTATTCAGGATAGATATCGCTTCTGAAGGTTTTTTCTTTGCTGTCCATAGCCACAACGAGCATGTCGGGTTTTTTCCGCTGGATGAGGCCTATCAGGGCTGTTGTGAAAATGAAAGTTGCATTAGTGGGCTCGCCCGAGGGGCTGGTGAGCATTTGACGCATCCGAGCGTAATATGCGGCGTAAATGTGCGCGTGGCCATCTATTATGTAAAGAGTTTTTGCCATTTGAGCCACTTTACGGATTGGCAGGTTTGATGTCAAGGGCGGGTTAGGGTTAGTTTTGAGTTTTGAGGGTTTAGTTTTGAGTTGTTGAGATTCAATATTATCCCTAAAGAAAAAGGTTCGACAAGCTCACTACAGGTTGGGTTTGATTGGGTTTGAATTGGCTTTATTTTTTGGGCTATAGACGCATTTTC
>CAZWME010000597.1:0-3985 GCA_964634515.1 uncultured Pirellulales bacterium
GCATCCCTGAGATAGCTTTGAAATATTTGAAGCCTTGAAGTTCGCTTTCTTTTATCTTATGCCTTTTGTTGCTCATAAAAGGCATTTAAGCAGGAGCGTGAAAAATGCGCAAGTTTAAAATAGGTAATCTGCGAAAAATAATATTGGGCAATTCTCCCACCATAAAGCACAACGCAATCCTTGTGCCGAACAGGATTGAGACTATCTGTAGTTTCACATATATAAGGCACCAAGAACGAGAAAAGTAACAATTTTTTTGCAGAATTTTTCGTTTCGGTGTCATTTATAAAATTTAACCCGCTTTAAGAAAAAGACTTGCTATATTATAGCGAAAAAGTTACAGTCTTACGAAGTATTATTTTCAGTATGGCAGGAATGACTGCGGTTCAGACCGGGAAGAAATTTACAGGAGCCAGAGGATAAATGCAAACGGAGCTTGAATATAGGAACTTAATCGAGCTTTTTAATGGGTCCCTCAGTAAAATCACATCTTTAGATAAAGAATGTCTTGAAATCATTAGGCCGGAACGCCGGGAAGTTATCACCTTCGGGCAATTACAAACACGGGCACGAGATTTTGCTTTGTGGCTTGTTCAGGACAGGGGCATAGGCATCAATGACAAAATTGCGGTGTTGGGGAAGAACCGTGTGGACTGGGATATTGCCCTTTGGGGGATTATATTGGCGGGTGCGATGCCGGTGTTGATAGACCCGGAAAGGCCGGTGGAAGGGACAAAAACGCATCTGATGAATACTGACGCCAGACTGGTCGTTATGGCTGATGATTATCAGAACGACGATTCCCAATGGGAACTCAAGGAGTGGGCCAACGACTGGTGTGTTGGCCTGATTGAGATGACCGTTTTTAAGAAAGTCAGTACGGACCAGGACAAAGCGAACGAATTGCTGAGTGAAATCTGCCGAAAGAAGAATCCTGAGGATACGGCCGTGATTCTCTGCACCTCGGGTACGACGGGCGACCCGCGGGAAGTTGAGCTGACTCATTCCAATTTCATTTCTAACATTCAGGGCTCTGTGGAGAAGATACATTTAACCCAGGCCGATACGCTCGGACATATCCTTCCGCCGCATCATTCTTTTGGCCTTACAGTCGGCAAACTTCTGCCTTTCTGGGTCGGTGCAAATAATGTTTATACCAACCAATACCGCCATGTGTCCGAACTTATAAGGGACAAGGGGGTGACTATTTTTATTGCGGTGCCTGCCTTATTTACGGTGATTGCAAAGAGTATTGAAGAGAATCTTTCCAAACGGAAGCGAAAAAATCCGCTTGTCAGACTTCTTGACCGCTGCCTGCCGAAGGTGGTGGGAAAAAGAATCATAAGAAAGTTAGGATGGGACAGGCTTAGGTTTTTCCTGTCAGGTTCGGCGCCGATGCCGAAGTGGGTACTGGATGTGTTCTGGCGCAGAGGCATATTGCACTATGAGGGTTATGGCACTACAGAAAACTCGCCGGTTTACGGCTTCAATGAAAGTGCGGATTCAATAGGCTCTGTCGGTCAACCCATCACTACTATGCTGGTGAAAATTATCAACGAAGAAGGTCAAAGTCTCCAACCCGGAGAAAAGGGTGAGATTGCTCTGGGCGGGCCGTGTATTATGAAGGGCTACTATAAGAATCCCAAGGCAACTCAGGCGGTAATTACCACGGATGATAAGGGTGTTCGGTGGCTGCATACGGGTGACCTGGGGTATCTGGATGATGATGGTAACCTATATATTACCGGCAGGAAGAAATACCTGATTGTGCTGCCGGGAGGTAAAAATGTGAATCCCGAAACGGTTGAGTCGGCACTTTCACAGGCCTATTATGTGAACGAGATATTGGTGGTCTCTGATATCCGAAAAGACTCAATCGGTATAGAGCAGGAGACGGTCAGGGCAATCATCCGGCCGGACTGGGACGTAATAGAGGCCAAAACCAGTTTTTCGTACGATGATTTGGTGCAGCAGCCTAAGGTGCTAAAGACACTCGTCTGGCAAAGCGTTCATGAATGCCAGATGAAGAGCAGGCGGTTGTCCTCTTATGAAAAGGTGTCATCTCATCATCTTGAAATAAGAATAGAAGAATTTCATAAGACCTCTACCGGAAAGATTAAACGAGAAGTTTATATGAAGTTATGATAAAGTAATATCGTGGATTCAGAGGGTTAAAATATTCTCTGAAATTTCCGTGATTAAAGTTTTAAGCGTTTGGTTTTTAAAAAAAATAAGTTTCATATCAAATCGTCCCTTATTAGGAGGTTTTGCAATGCAAGGTTCTATTTCCCGCCGTAATTTTCTTAAGACGGCAGCGGCCGGCAGCGCTGCGCTGGCAATGTCTGCTACAAGTTACTCCCGTGTTATCGGTTCCAACGACCGGATATCCATCGGCATTATAGGCTGCGGTGGACGTGGTATTGGTGCTCATATGCCGGGAATTTACAAGCACAACGACAGTCAAAACTTTGAGATTACCGCGGTTTGTGATCCCTGGCGGGTACGTCAGGAAGCGGCCTCGGCACAGGTCAAAGAATGGTACGGGCGCGAGGCTCGAAAATTTTCGTCTTATCGTGACCTGTTGGCACTTAATGATGTTGATGCCGTTATGATTGCCTCGTGCGACCACCAGCATACCACGCACCTTAAGGCGGCAGCCAGGGCCCGCAAAGATGTTTATTGTGAAAAACCGCTGGCAAGAAGAATGGATAGGCTCAAAGATGCCTGTGATGCCGTGAAAAAGGCTAATATTGTTTGTCAAATCGGCACCCAATTGCGAAGTTATCCTACCTTTACCGGGTGCCGGAAGCTTTACAAGACGGGAATTCTCGGCAAGGTGGGGCGTATCGAGCAGTGCCGTAACAGTGAGCGGCCATACTGGTATGGATACGTCAAGGATGTCAAAGCCGAAGACGTGGACTGGAAAGAATTCCTGATGGATACACCTGACCGGAAGTTTGATCCGGTATTGTATTCGGGCTGGTATGGTTACAGGCAGTTTTCCGATGGGCCGATTCCGGGTCTTGCGAGCCACTTTATCGATCTTGTGCATTATATCACGGGCGCGAAGTTCCCGACGAGTTGTGTTTGTCTGGGCGGTACATTCACATGGAAAGATGAGCACAAGTTTACCTGTCCCGATCATGTTCAGGCCATGTGGATTTATCCGGAAGGATTTATGGTCAGTTACTCGACGAACTTCGGCAACGGGAGCGGGAACAGCTTTAAGATATTCGGCGACCATGGCGTGATGGACATGGTCAACTGGAATGCGCCTATTCTGACAGCCGAGGGTGGAGGTAAGAGGATGGGCCAGATACGAGGTAGAAAACCCGTAGAAGAAGTTCAGCGGCCCGACCACTTCCTTGACTGGTTACAATGTCTGCGAACACGCAAGACGCCGAACGCCTCCATCGATGCCGGCTATCAGCACGCGGTGGCCACTATTATGGCGATGCGATCTTATGACACCGGAGACCGAATGATATACGATCCCCGGAGACGTGAAATACGCAAGGGATAGAATTCGTGTGTCATTTTGGATTTGCCAAATTTGTATAACAGAGTAAGGAGAAAGTACTGATGAATTCTTTTGACCAACTGAGCCGCAGGGTTTTTCTAGATAAGACACTAAAACTTGGCGCCGCAGGCCTCACAGCTTCATGCACTGCGACATCAATTGAATCGGCCCTGGCGGGCGAGAGAGACGATCGCTGGCAAATCGGCTGCTATACTCGTCCCTGGGCGAATTATGATTACCGTATTGCGCTCGATGCCATTGCTGAGGCTGGTTTTAATTATGCCGGTCTGATGACGACCAAATCCGAAAAGTCAAATCTTATAATTTCGGTTGACACTTCGCTTGAAGAGGCCCATCGGGTGGGTGAGGAGGTGAAAAAACGCGGCCTGAAGGTTCCCTCGGTATATGGCGGCGGCATTCCGGTTGCAAAGTCACTTAAGGCGGGTATCGAGGGTATGAAAAAGC
>CAZWME010000598.1:0-3962 GCA_964634515.1 uncultured Pirellulales bacterium
CATCATTTACTCGACTCATTTGCTAAAATCTCACTAATTTTGCAGAAGCCTTTAAATACGTTTCGTCATTTTTTTACCGTGGTATTATACTCAATTTCTTTTTAAGGTTTCCAGTTTTTTTCCAATCCTCCTGTCAGCCAGTCGAGAGTAAAGCTGGTGAAGATAATTTTCTCATACGGACTTTTTTGTCCGGCCTCGTATAAGCAGGCAATGTTACCATTCGGGAGTATCGTCAGGCAGGAATATGCTGAGGGGCCGGCATAAAGCAATTTTGCGACCGGCCATGACCTGCCCTCATCATAGCTCAGGCGGACTGTCATGTCCCGTCTGTCGCCTCTTTTAGCGTGTGCCGGGTTGGAAAACAACAAGCGGTTTCTGTCTTGCTTAGAACGAAGAGTATAGCGCAGGAAACTTGCCTGACAGATTGGTTCGACCAAAACAGGGTCATGAGAAACTTTCGAGAAGGTGATACCGCCGTCGGCACTGGTAGCGATGGCCCGAGTGGTTTTGGAACGGTCGTAGTTTCGCATGTTGATCATCAGGGTGCCGTTGTCCAGCTCGACTGCCTGGCATTCGTTGACTTTTGGACTGATAACACCCCCGATATACCATGTTTGGCCGTGGTCATCGCTGATAATTACGTGTGAATTGTATCCGTCCGGGTCATCCGCAGATACGATGCTATGGTCGCAGGGTATGACCATCCGTCCTTTCCATGGGCCTTTTTGCAACTGGATACCCACGCCCGGACCGGTGGCGTACCAGCGCCATTCGGGTCGTTTGGCTGTAGCGGTTATCTCTTTAGGTTTCGACCATGTCAGACCGTCATTGTTACTTCGGCATACCCAGACCCGGCGTGTGTCCCTGCTTGTGTTTTTTTTAATTGCGCTCTCACGGTCGTCGCCCCGGTTCCAGGTCATCAGCAGCCAGATGGTCCCGGTCTCCCGGTCCACGACGGGGCAGGGATTGCCGCAGGTATTTTCTCTGTCATCCCATACTATCTTTTGGTTGCTCCATGTTTTTCCAAAATCCTTGGAACGTTTGACGAGCAGGTCGATGTCACCGCTATCTGACCTGGTTGCTTTACGTCCCTCGCAAAATGCCAGCAGGGTTCCTTTTTTCGTGACCAGAAGGGCGGGGATACGATAGGTGTGGTAGCCTTCCCGGCCGCTAACGAAGACGTCGGTATTGTGCAGTTGCTCAAGTGGCGTTAATTCCTGGGATACCGCCGTGGCGCCGGAGACCATGCAAGCGAGCAATAAGATGCAAACCAGTCGTAGTGCGGGTTCTTTCACAGTTTTTCCCTGAACTTAATCTTTCTGATTATGTCCAAACATATCGCTTAAAAGTTTTTGGATTTTATTGTCCTGATCTAAGTGTGCTCTTTCGAAGATATCCTGAAGCTCACCTTTATCGAACCAAAGGCCATCGGCTCTGCGGCATTTGTCGATGAGCAGAGTGGGTTTTGAAGAGCCGACAATGACCTTTTGCATTTTTTTGTTGCAAATGGGACATTTTCTTATTTTTTCGGTGGAGCTGGAATCGATTTTGAATGAGTCGAGTAACTGTGCTGCCTTTTCCGGCTCGCCGAGCAGGAGTTCAAGCTCACCGGCGTCGAGCCAGATGCCGCCGCACTCGGTGCAGTAGTCGATTTCAACCTCACGGAGTTCGAGGGTAATCATCGCATTTTTGCAAACCGGACAATCCATTGTTAAATACCCAGAACCAATTTTCTATGGCCAGCTTCGCGAAATCAGTGTCGATAATCTCTGATATCAACCGAGCAATTCTACTATTAAGACGCAGAACATTATAGAAAAATTCAAAATTTAAAATTTATTTATTTTTGTTTTGTTCCGGTGTCCTTGTTGTTGACAAAACAACAGGTTGTAATTTTATATCGTCGAGGTCGTGACGTCAAGAAGTGAATATCGAGGTTCCCTCAAATATAAAATTTGCGACATTGGTCTTTCGGGTGGACTTCAGAACTCCGGATTTGCTATGCATTGTGGATTGGTAATTTCTTGAGATAATTGTAAACAAACCTTGAAGCAATGCTCGGATAAACTATAATTTACAAAGTGGGGTGATACATTACACTAAACTCGAAAAAGGGAAGAAGATCGCATGACCGATAATAAAGGCCCTGTCGTTGCCAGGAACTTCATGAAAAAGTTGTCGAGAGGAGCGATTAAATCCATTCCGCTTGGGGGGACACTTCTGGAACAGGTCGTTTGCGGAACTCTTACCGGTGAAGCGGCCAAAAAAGAGACGGCGAAGTTGCATTCGGTTTTGTCAGGGGTTTTGGAGGAACTCAAAGGTCAAGATGTCAGGTTCGTTGACATTATAGGCGGACTGGACAAGGAGGTTGCTCTTAGTGAGGAAGTAAGAGTTGAGATGGGTAAAATTTCAGCCCTAATGGAAGACCCTGAAAATGCGGAGATTTCTGAAAGACTGGCAAGTGCTGTTGAGCATATGGATGTTGAGAGTATGTTTGTCCATAATCTTCCCTATCCATCGATAAGGAAGTTGTTCAAAGGGCGGGAGAATGAGATGGAGAAATTGCGTTATGAACTTGAGGGGGCAAGAGTGGTGACAATTACCCAAATGAACGAGGTCTGTAAAGCTGGTGGCGTGGGTAAGACTCGGCTGGCGGTGGAATACGGCTGGCGAGCACTCGAAGCGGGGAGGTACTGGGGAGTATTTTTCGTACTGGCGGATACTAAGGGTAGTCTGAACAGGAATCTTGCCGGCCTTGCGGATGAGCATTTATTGAATCTGCCCCAGCACAATATCCCGGAGTAGCCTGTCATTATAGAGGCGGTGTTGCGGGAGCTTGAGAAACACACTGATTGGCTTTTGATAGTCGATAATGTGGACTCGAAAGACATGGCCAAACGATTGTCTGAGGAGGTGCTTTCACGGCTGCCGGCCGGACATGTGCTTATAACTTCCTCTTGGTCGGACTGGCCGGATGAAATTGCGAATTTGCAGATAAATGGCTTGAATGAAGCAGATGCGGTCGCATATCTGCTGGAGAGAACTGAAGGTGAGCGGAAGAAGCTGGGTGATGATGCAGGCTTTTCCGGCGAGGTCGCTAACAAGCTTGCCGGATATCCTGTGGCATTAGAGCAAGCTGCCTGTTACATTAATCGCTGCCATATAGAGTTCGGTGATTTCTTAGAGGATTTTGACAAATCCGCAAAGAAAGTTCTTTCGCTGGGCAGAAGAGATTTGATTAATAATCCCCCAGCGGTTCTGGCGACCTTGCAAACGATTGAAGGGGTGCTCGGTGCGGCCGAGCATAGTATTCTGCGGTTAGCCTGCTTTTTTTCACCTGAGCCGATACCTGTGGCACTTTTTGAAGCGCAAGCGGAGAGAATTAGCGAGGCGGTCTGGTTGCTGCCCCGGGAGATGCGAACCGAATTTAAATCCAGCAGTAATGAGGGCAAGTTTGATGTCCGTGATTTACTGTCCGAAATGGCTAAGTGGTCTCTGATAACTCTTACGGATGATGGCTTTACTGTCCACAGAGTGGTTCAGGAATGTATTATAAGCGGCATTACGAAGAATAAGCGTAAAGCCTGGGTTGAGTTGGCGCTGTATTTGATGAACGGCTATATTTGCAGTGTCCCCGGGCCTGATGACGTCCGGGGCTGGCCCCTCTGGGATAGAGTTGAATCTCACGTAAGAGTTCTGGTGAGTCGTGCCGATGATTTTGACATCTCCGAACCAACAACCCTGTTAATGAATGAATTGGGTCTGTATCTTAAGAGCCGGGGACGCTTTTCAGAGGCTGAGCTATTATATCTGTGGGCACTGGAGGTTGATGAGAAGTCGTTCGGGCCTGAGCATCCCAATGTTGCTGTTCGCATGAATAACCTTGCCCGGTTACTTGCAGGCACGAACCGTTTCGAGCAGGCTGAGTTTTTAATGCAGCGGGCATTGGAGATTGATGAGAA
>CAZWME010000599.1:0-3955 GCA_964634515.1 uncultured Pirellulales bacterium
TGCGCGAAGATCCCGCTTACGCCGCTTGCAAAGGGCTCATCTTGCACATCCGGTTCTTCCCACGGGTCATTACCATTGGTATCCACCATAGTTTCAGTTTTAACAACAAGCGGCCCGCCTTTATACTCATAGAGACTACCTGTAACATATACGGGATCCGAGCCGACAACATCCAGTTCAGCATAGTAGCTCCTGGCGTGGTTGAGGCCCGGTGCAGCAACTTCCAAACCATGCTCTTCAGGATCATCCATGATATTTTGCATATTGACGACCTTCTCGATATCAATTTCCATGTTGGCCGGACCATCCTCCCAGTTTATATGCATTACATAGACCTGTGTTGCAAACAAACCGGGGGCAAAGCCCGTTACTGTTCCATCCGGGTCAATGATATAGGTAGCCCTTGCCATTAAGCCATGGTAATTTCGGAATGCATCACCGGTAACATTAACGACTGCACCAACTCGAACGTCGGTAAAGACTTCATCGCTGCCGAATCCGGCGCCGAATTGTGAGCCGCCATCGGCAGCAGAGGTTGTTTCACCAAAGCTGAGATATTTGTTGCCGTTCGGATCGGTTTTAATAGGATGAGTGAATGTTTTGGTCATATCCGGAATACATGTGAAAACCCAGGTTGCCAGGTCAAGCTCATCGCCGTCGAAAGTTTCCGACCAGTTGGCCTTTAAAGTACCGTTTACTACCAAACCTACTACTACACAAATTACTACTGACTTTGCTAATTTAGACATAATAGCTCTCCTTTAAATAGTTAAAAGAAAAACGAATGGGCAATAATCTTTACATTTATTATTGATGCTTGTTTCAAAGGATATTTTATGATTTGTCACTACCTCCTTCCTTCAAAAGACAAATATCAACTATTGACTGAAATGTAAGAAAATTGATTCCTCCTGTCAAATAAAACCTGCAAACCAAAAAACCAAAACCAGGTACGCACGTCCATATGAATCCAACAGGGCAGTCTCTTACACAAGTATAAGCTTCATTATCTCTATTTATACTAAATCAACAGCCAACTCGTCAAGAAAAACTTATACAAAACTCCACCGGGCAAGCGTTCGCTCAACATCAAAAAAACTGCAGTTTCCAACAATATCACCTGTGTAATCGGTTGCATGGCTTATCTCGGCGAAAGCCGAAACGCAGTGGAGAGAAATCATTGTGTTAATTTAAGAGCGAATTCGGTGGAAAGGCGTCTGCCGTTCGGGCACTGGCAAGTTACCTGCAATATATAGCTTTGGTTCACATCCAGCTTAAAGGGTAAATCGAATTCGTAAGCCCTTAAAAAATCCCGGTAGTATTCATGATTTATGGCCAGTTCAGTTAAGTCGATATCCTGCCAAATTTCGACCCTCTTTCCCTTTGGCTTAGCCGAGCGCAAAGCTCTTTGGTATAATTCAAAGCGAAATATGCCCGGTGATATTATCTGAGAACCAAAAGGATCAATCAAGCTGACGTATGACATTATACTAATCTGCCGAATATTATCAGTGTTGATAAATTCAGTTAACGGTAAAATATTGATTCTGTCGGGGGCAAAACTAGAATAAACAGAAATTTTATTAAGATCATTATCAGCCTTTGAGGTATGTCCCGTTAACTGCCCGCAACCGGCAGCGGCCAAAAGAAAAATAAATAACAATATCCGGAATGCCACGGCAGCAACCTTCATAACCTATTAATCCTCGTCAAGCATATGACCAAGGCGTCTTTTTTTCGTTTTCAAATAATCGATATTGTGCTTGCTCGGCTCAGCCCTTAACGGTATCTGCTCAACAATCTTAATACCATAAACCTCAAGACGATTAATCTTTTTCGGATTGTTTGTCAGGATGCGTACTTTTCTGAGCCCC
Organism: uncultured Pirellulales bacterium; assembly: GCA_964634515.1. Lineage (GTDB taxonomy): Bacteria > Planctomycetota > Phycisphaerae > Sedimentisphaerales > Anaerobacaceae > NIOZ-UU13. The sequence continues at coordinate 1,875 of CAZWME010000599.1, forward strand.
AGATCACGGCAGATTTGAGCCCCGATTCCATAATCGCGTTTGTCGGCCATAAAGCCCAGCTCCAAATTGGCATCAACAGTGTCAAGCCCCTGCTCCTGAAGTTTATACGCTCGGAGTTTGTTTGACAGCCCGATGCCTCTTCCCTCCTGACGCAGATAAATCAAAGCACCTTTTCCGGCCTTCTCGATCATCTTCATTGCAGTTATCAACTGGTAGCCGCATTCGCACCTCTGCGAATGAAACAAATCCCCCGTCATACATTCCGAATGTACCCTGACCAAGAGCGGCTCTTCGTGCTCTATGGGTTTTCCGTTGTCGTCGAGCTGGCCAACACCACCTTTGCATAATGCCAGATGTGGCTCGGCCGAAGTGATGCTCTCATAGCCTATAAGCTTAAATTCACCGTAGTCGGTAGGTAAATTGACGCACTCGAGGCGTTTGATCTGGCTTTCTCGCTGGAGACGATACTCCACGAGCTTGGAAATCGAAGCAATTTTAAGATTGTGCTTTTCGCAGAATTTCAGCAGCTCCGGCACTCGTGCCATCGAGCCGTCTTCGTTCATAATCTCACAGACGACACCGGCGGGCTTTAGACAAGCAAGACGCATCAAATCAATTGTACCCTCGGTCTGGCCGGCCCGAACCAGTACACCGCCGTCACGGGCACGGAGAGGAAATACATGGCCGGGACGAACAAGGTCGCTCGGCCTGGCATCATCTGCAATAGTCGCCAGAATTGTCCGTGCTCTGTCAGCGGCGCTTATACCCGTGCTTATTCCTTTGGCGGCGTCAATGCTGACAGTAAAAGCCGTTCCGAATCGAGCAGTATTATCAACGGTCTGTGGATACAAACCAAGCAAATCACATTTCTCGGCGGTTAGGGGCAGGCAAATAAGACCCCGGCCATACGTTGCCATAAAATTAATAATCTCAGGTTTTACCTTCTCGGCGGCGCATACAAGGTCGCCTTCGTTCTCACGATCTTCGGCGTCAACAAGAACAATCATCTCGCCACGACGAAGAGCTTCCAAAACATCGGGGATTTCGCCAAATTGTACAGCCACTTTTTTATCCTATACTTAACTTTTTGCGTTTCGGGTTTTCACGTTGTAAATTACCAGTTCTAAATACTATTAACTAAGAGTCATTGTTCATTATGCTTTGTTCATACTGCTCAATATATCGACTTCCGTTACGAATGTAAATAAGGGTCGCCAAAATAGCTGTCCCCGCGGCCGACCACCATAAAACCCGCAGGAACCAAATCCATCCGGGCAAAACACCTGAAACCTCAGGAGCAATCAGGATTCCCGTCACCATCGATAACTGCAGGGCGGTAGCAAGCTTGCCGATAAACACAGGAACGATATGAATACGTGAAGTAATAAAATATACAATTGTAAAACCGATAAGCAAAAACAAGTCCTTACCGATTATCAAAACCACAACTGTCGGCGGCAGCAGAAAACCCCGGACATATCCCCGCTCTGAAGCCAACAACAGACACGCACAGGTCATGAGCAGCTTGTCGGCAATCGGGTCAAGAAATGCACCAAGCTTTGTAACCTGCTTTTGTCTGCGAGCCAGATAACCGTCAATGGCGTCGCTAATCGCCATAGCCAAAAAAACAACAATTGAAACATAGCGCATTGCGTTCTGAGCACCGGGACTAAGTGTCGGATCATTCGCCTTCAACATAAAGCTGACAAATGGAGCTATCAACAATATCCTAAAAATCGTAATGCGACTGGCCAAACTCAGCTTCATTTTAATGCCATTTATTAGTGACTATCAATAACTAATTATCGCCCTTTTAGTAGTAAAAATATTATCAGGCCAGAAATACAACATCAACAGCAACTTCCTTCAATAACGGCTGCTATGTTACAGGAAAGATTGGTTTTTGGCAAGAGATAGATTGGCCCAAATTAGGTAGAGGGCCCAGGTGGCATAAATAACTATGACGGCAGAAAGCTGGTAAAACAGCTATGGCTATAAAAAAATATATAATAAATACAGAACATACCAATCCTGTTCGGCACAAGGATTGCGTTGTGCTTTATTGGGGGGGGGAATTACCC
>CAZWME010000600.1:0-3935 GCA_964634515.1 uncultured Pirellulales bacterium
ATAATCGACGGAAATGTCTTCCATAAATTCAGCCGGGTGTTTATTTGATCTTTTTCTATAAATCAACGGCCCGGCGTTTTTACGTGACTTCCACAAACGCGCCTGTGCCTCAGGGTCAAAGAAAACACGCCGTCCACTGGCGATTGTGCCCACAGCCGAATCGGTTTTAGTTATTTTTTCTTTTACCTGCTCCTGTGTTTGCCCCGTATGCTCGACTAAAAGAACAGCGGCCGCTCCGGCGGGTAAAACATCGCGATATTCCGGCAAAGCATCGAATGCCATATCGATTAATGTCTTATCCATCAGCTCACATACAGAAGCATCATTTTTGACGATAATCGGTACCGCCTGTGCCATTTTCTCAAGACAGTCGAATTCAAGCTGCAGCAGCCCTTTCGCTTTCGGCAATGCGACGGTCTTTAGCGTGATTTTTGTAAAAATCGCCAACGTTCCTTCGGAGCCTGTTAACAATCTGGCTAAATCAATCCTGCCGCTATGACATATCCCGGCAATGTTATAACCGCTTCGATTACGCTTTGTTTTAGGCAATGCTTTCTTAATGATTTCTTCTTTGCCATGGAGCACAGACAGACATTCTTTTGCAATTGAAACAGCTTTATCATCGAGTTCTTTATCCGGAATAAAATTGTTCTTAAATTCAGACAGGCTGCCATCGGCAAGGACCGCTTCGATGTTTTCTACGTGGTCGGCGATAAAGCCATATTCAAGGGAATGGGGGCCTGTGGAATTATTTGCGACTACTCCGCCTACTACCGCACGATTCGCGCTCGACGGGTCAGGGCCGATTTTCCTGCCGTACTTGGCCAGAATGTTATTTAAATCGTCCAGCACTACGCCCGGTTCACAAACTACCGTTTGCCCTTCGTCTTTGACATCAATAATCCTGTTCATATACCGGGTCATATCAAAGACTATTCCGCTGCACAGCGACTCGCCCGCCAAACCGCTTCCTGCTCCGCGAGCAACTACCGGTATAGCGTTGGAGCGTGCATATTTTACAATGGTAACCACATCGCCGGCATCACGCGGGGCAACAACACATTTAGGAACAATCCTATAAATGCTCGCATCGGTGCTGTAAGCGGCCCTGTGCAATATATCGGCAAAAACGTCTCCTCGTACAACTTCAGCTAAATCGGATGCAATTTGTTCTGGCCCTGCTTTCATCACTTCTTTTATGTCCTTATATAATTGTGTTCTTGGGGATTATTACTCGAAATCACGAGGCAGGAACTGGGTTTGTGAAATGGTTCCGCGCATCCGCAGGACTGCGAGGTCTTCTTCGCTGACCTGTCCGCTGATGAACTGCTGAACTACAGGATGGGGGTGGTTACGAATATGGTCTGCATTACCGTCGGCGATAATTTTGCCGTTATGCAGCATGATGATACGGTCGGCTATTTTATAAGCGCTGTTCATATCATGGGTAACAACAACGGATGTTACACCAAGCTCCTTTTGCAGTTTTAAGACAAGCTCGTTGATAACATCTGAACGGATAGGATCCAGTCCCGTAGTCGGCTCATCATATAAAATTATCTCCGGATTGAGCGCAATTGCTCTTGCAAGCGCCACTCTTTTTTGCTGGCCTCCGGAAAGATTTGACGGATAAAATTGCTGAAAACCATCAAGACCCACCATAGCTAATTTGGATTTTACGAGCTCTTCGACCTCTTTCCAGTCGGTTATCTTACAATGCTGTCTTATCGGAAATATGATGTTTTCAGTAACGTTAAGACTGTCAAACAGCGCTCCTCCCTGGAAAAGAAAACCGTAATGCGTACGGATTTTGTTTAATTCATTCTCACTGATATTATCAATTCGGTGGTTCTTAAAATAGACCTCGCCGGAGTTCGGCCTCAATAAAACTATCAAATGTTTTACTAAAACGGTTTTTCCGCATCCACTCGGCCCGATGATAACAGTCGTTTTAGCATTCTCGATTGTCAGGGAAATATTATCCAGGACAACATTGGTACCAAACCTTTTCGTAAGGTTCTTTACACAAAGAACGCCGTTGGAAGATTTCTCCGTATCAAGATTATTTTCGTGTTTCTTTTTCACCTGCTGTTCTTTTTATTTTCCTAATGCTAACATTAAACCATACTTCTGAGCGGCCAAAACGTGTCATAAATAGCCTTGAAAATCACTACCAGTGCGAAATCCAGCGCTAATATGGAAATAAAACTGGCCACAAATGCTTCTGTGCATGCCTTGCCTACACCCTGTGCCCCTTCTTTGCATGTAAAGCCCTTATAACAGCTAATAGCTGCAATAGCTACGCCAAAGAACAAACCCTTTACAATTCCGATAAATACATCCCACTTTTCTACGGCGTTGGCGCTGTGGAGCCAATACGCCCGACTGTTAATCCCCAAATGTACAACGCTTACGAGATATCCGCCGATAATACCCATTAAATCGGCGAAAATAATCAGAACCGGGGTAAGCAGCAGACACGCCAGAATCCGCGGTGCAACCAGATATCTTATCGGGTCCGTCCCCATGCTCCTGATTGCGTCAATTTGTTCGGTAACATTCATTGTTCCCAGTTCAGCCGTCAAAGCGCCTCCGATGCGCCCCGCCAGCATAACTGCTGTTAGCACAGGTCCCAGCTCTTTTACGACGGCAATGTTAATCAGAGAGCCCAGGTACTCTTCTAATCCCATACCTGCAAGCTGGCCATATGTCTGGACTGCCAATGTCATTCCCACAAACGCTCCGGTTATCATAACAACCGGGACACTGTAAACACCAATGAAATACATTTGTGTCCATATTAATGAGTAAGTACGAGTATGGCTACAACTCCGTAAAGATGCAATCATCGACTGCCAGACAAACCTCGCAAACCGACCCATATTGCCAAAGCCACTTATTGTTTTAGCTCCCACTATCCCAATCATGGTATTTTGCTCCAAAACCAAAATATCAGGAAAAATTACACATCTAAACAATAATAGTAAATAGACCAAAACCCGTAGTCAATAGACATTTACCCATTGAATGAAATGTACAATCCTTTTGTTCTTTGTCGCACATCCTTGCTGTGGGCATATCACAAACTCTACCTCTTTAGGCTGGTCATTTCCAGTTCTCTACCTCACCCAGAGAAAAGATAATAATTGATTTTAATCTATTAAACAAAATAAAAGATATACAAACCTATGACTACTTATGCTGTGGGATTTATTAAGTTAATAAACTCCACACTGGTTTCGAATAACGTCTTGCTTTGATATTGGTTTTTTTTGTCTTTTAGTATCTCCGGAAGAATATCTGACCTATCCGTTCAGTATCCACCCTCTCCGATAAGTCTTACGGATATACTGATCGGCTTCCGGACAATTAGTTGCTTTTAGGTTTTTGGCATCCCACTGAAGTTTCTTGCCCACGCGGTATGCGACCAGCGCAAGCATGTTATTTTCGATTAGCGCACCGGAATAATCGAAATTGCAAAGCGTAGGTTTACCCGTCTTACATGCTATTATCCACTCATTGTGGTGTCCGGGCGATGGTGGAATTAAATCCTTTGGTTTCGGCGAGTTGTACTGTGTCATATCGTTTTCAACTCTTGGCATCAGAATCCTGTAGCCGTAATCAGCGAGAAGCCATCCTTTATCACCCTTGAACAGTACACCTTTAAACAGTTTTTCACGGTCAAATGCCTCTGCGGGCATACCGGGCTTTTTGCCGCCGTCGTACCAGTAAATCTTTACCGCCGGTCGCCAATCATTGGCCGGGTGGTCCCACTCGGCGGTGAGCCACTGTGGACATGTATCGGTGTTGACAGGGGTTCCGGCCGCTTCGCAGGTTGTGGCAAGTTTCAGGTCAAGCGCCCAGCATGCCATGTCCATCATATGGCTGCCCATATCCCCAATCTGTCCGCTGCCGAAATCCCAGTAGGTATTCCA
>CAZWME010000601.1:0-3935 GCA_964634515.1 uncultured Pirellulales bacterium
ACCCGGTCCCAGTCCTCTTGCTTAAGCTCCAGAACAGGGCTGGGATTCTGTGTGGCCGCGTTATTCACGAGTATATCTAATCCCCCGAAAGTTTCCTTTATCTGCGAAAACATTTTGCCAATCTCTTCAGCCCTTGAAAGTTCCGCTGAAATCATAATGGAATCCGGACTCAACTTTTTGACCTCCTCGAAAGAGCTGCTAAGAGCCTCAGACTCTCGTGAACCGTGAACAATTAATGTACATCCCTCACCGGCCAGTTCACCGGCGATGGCCTTACCGATGCCCCGGCTGGAGCCTGTAACCAGCGCGATTTTACCTTTGAGTTCCATCTTGTATCTCCCTGAGAAAACCAAAAGAACCGCCATGATCCATTATCTGATAACGAAGATTTTGCTTATCGGCTGTCCTTCGAAATTCGTTTATATCAGCGGTATTGATAGCAAACATATCATAATGCATCGGAATTGTCAGCCCGGCGTTGATATCAAGAGCAAATCGAATTGCCTCCTCGCAGGTGAAATTTCCTGCCAGGTCAAATTTGTGTCTGAGTTCGTCCCTGCCGTTAATGGGCAAAAAAGCTATGTCAATTTCGTGTTGTTTAAGACGTTCAACCTGCCCGGGATATGGAATAGTATCTCCTGCGTGGAACACCGTAATGCCGTCGATATTGACTACATAGCTTAGATAAGGATAGCCCTTTTGGGAATCTTTATCGAATTCTTCATGTTTGGCCGGAACGGCATGGATATTTATTTCCTTAAGGCGAAGCTCATCGTTGCCTTTCATCGTATGAATTCGCTCATCATCGATTCCAAATCCCCGCATTGTCTCACGGGCGCATTCCGGCACGATGAAGTGAGCACCCGGTGACGCAGCGGCAATTATTGGAATCCCTTCAGGGTCGATATGGTCGGCGTGGTCATGAGTGCATAGCACGATATCAGCGTGATTGACGTCTTCCGGTTTCATCGGTGCCGGCTTGATACGAATATGCTCGTTGGGTTTGCCTCTGGTTATTGTCTCAGCATAGCTGCTCAGGTAAGGGTCGATATAAATAATTTGCCCGCCCGACTTGAATACAAATCCCTCCTGCCCTGTCCACCAGATTTTGAGGCCGCCCGGCTCGACCTGGGTGTTATTGATTTCGCTGATTAATGCATTCATAACTGGCAGTTGATAATCACCTTCACAGCTCCCGTTTTGCTCTTATTGCACGCCGCCTTAAAAGCCTTCAGCCCATCGGACAAATTGAATCGGTGCGTAATTAACGGCTCCACTTTCACCTGTCCGGTTGATACTAATTCGATTACTCTTGGAAAATCCGTGTACATAGCATTCGAGGATGTCCTTATCGTCCGTTCTCCACTGAGCAGCAGTGATGGAATGTTAAGCTCATCTTCCTTCGTGGCCATCATGACCAGTGTGCCCCCTTTTTTAAGGATTTTCAGCGATTCGAGAATACTTGCAGATGTGCCGACCGTGTTAAAGGCAACATTAATGCCCAGCGAATTCGTTTTTTCCATAACAAGCTCGTACAAACTCTTCGAGCTGCTGCTGAGATTCAAAGCATAATCGACTCCGATTTTTCCAGCGATAGAAATATTCTCAACGGCAACGTCGGTAATAAAGGTATGGCTCGCCCCGTAAACCTTAACGAACTGGGCTATCAAAAGGCCTATCGGACCGGCGCCGAGAATGGCAACCTTATCAAGCGGTTTTGGCCCGCCTGTATCAACGGCGTGAAGCGCTGCTATCAGAGGGTCAAAGAACGTGGCTTGGTCATCGGTAACGTTCTCAGGCAGTTCATAGATTTGACTTGCGAAAGCGGGGCAAAACTCCGCCATGCCCCCGGGATAAAAATCCATTTCACCCCACCCTTGTCCGTGGCCGAGGTGTTTTGTGTTCTCACATAGATTCTCCTGCCCGTTTCGGCAGAAGCCGCACCGACCGCAGGTAATAAAGGTATTAATACCGACACGTTTGCCCATAAGATTAGCGTCGGATTTATCGAAGACCTCGTGCACAACACCCGTAAGCTCGTGACCGAGGATGATATTCGGCGGATTATCTACATGCCGGCCGAGGGTCTGCTTCGCCCACGGGTTCTCACCGTGGAAGTAACGAACGTCACTGCCGCAGATACCGCATTTAGAGACTTTGATGAGTACCTGTCCCGCCGAAAGCTCCGGCCGCGGCACGTCCATTATTTCAAGCTGCTCGGGTGACCTTAAAACGAGGGCTTTCACTTCAATCACTCCCTTCTTTCCCACGGCGGTAGTTCAGGCAGAAAACTGTCAAATTCCAAAATGACCTTTTCTTCGTATTCACCGGCATATTCGCCGTTCAAAAACTTGTTAAACGCCTCATCATGAAACCGCTTCCACGATTCGATTTCATCGCCGGGATTGATTGGATAAAACAGGGCATCGTTTGCCTTTGCCGCCTTCATGTCACCGGGTGCATCACCAATCATCAGTACATGGTCCTTTTCGTACCTTCCTTTTGTGGCATACTCAAGGTGCTCGGCCTTTTTCCCCATTTCCTGCCCGGCTATAATCTCCACGTATTTGGCGATGTCGTGTTCTTCCCACTCACGACCAAGCGCCTCTCGCGGTGTTCCGGATACGACGATAACGTCCGCTACTTGCTTGATTTTCTCAAGGCTCTCACGCACAAACGGAAACGGAGGCATATCCTTTACAATTTCTTCTATAGTCCAATTGACTCGTTCGCTCCAGGCAAGCGCATGTTCCAGTTCCTCTTTGACCTCCGGGTCGGTGGCTTTATCAATGGCCTGCCTTAAACCGTTATTGCTAAGCACACTGCTCGTCTCATCAACCCATGCGAAGTAGTGAGGGTGCTGAGGAACCTTAAAATTCCTCGCCCTGGTCATCGGATGGTTGGGGAGCAATTCCGATATGATGCGTTTGGTCGTTTTGTGCCGGTTGGACCCGCGCGTCTTGGAAAACAAATCGGCAAAATCCTTACATTCGCGAGCCGCCTGGGCCACCGGCTGAAGGCCGAAATACCCAATCAGCCACGGACAAAAACATTCCCGCTGTTTAATCCCCATCGTATCAAATGCACAGCCGTCAGAATCTACACCGACGAAAAATTTATGTTTTGGCCTGAAATCTTTTAATGGTTGCGCCGGATCAACATCAGCCATTTCATTTTCCTGCTCCGTGTTTCATATTATGGCGTTCTAAGACACATCAAATATTAGACACCGCTGAAAGCCGAGAAACCGCCGTCAACAGGCACAACAATTCCGGTAACGAATTTCGACGCATCGCTTAACAGCCACATAACCGTTCCAATCAACTCTTCAGGCTCACCGAATCTGCCCATAGGTGTATGGTAAATAATTGTGCTGCCGCGGGTCGTCAATTCGCCTGTTTTTTCATCGGTCAACAGGAATCGGTTTTGCTCGGTCAGAAAAAAACCCGGCGCAATAGCATTAACGCGAATTTCCTTGGAATAATTCTGGCAAACGTGCACGGCCAGCCATTGTGTAAAGTTGCTCACCGCCGCTTTGGCCGCTGAGTATGCCGGGACTTTCGTTAATGGGCTAAAAGCACACATGCTTGAAACATTCAGGATTATGCCGGAGCCGTTTTCAGCCATCTCCTTGCCGAAAACCTGGCTTGGCAGTAAAGTCCCGAGGAAGTTCAGATCGAAAACAAAACGAACAGCCTCGCTCGGAAGATCGAAAAAAGAAAGGTCCGGTGAAGTAGTCGCTTCTTTTTTGTTCCCACCGGCCCCGTTTATCAATATGTCGATTTTACCAAGCTCGGATAAGATTTTCTTGTGAGCACGTTCTATGCTTTTTTTATCTAATACGTCACATTTAACCGCGACAGCACGCCCGCCTTTGGATTTGATTTCATTGGCGATCTTTTCTGCTGCCTTTTCCACTAAATCCAGAACTGCGA
>CAZWME010000602.1:0-3928 GCA_964634515.1 uncultured Pirellulales bacterium
TGCCTATGGCGATGATCCGGATGTTGTTGCCGAATATGCGTTGGCCTCGATAAAAGGCTATATGGACGGAGGTCTGGTGCCTACTGCCAAGCATTTCCCCGGACGAGGGGACTCGGACATCGATGCCCATTATGCTATACCCAATGTACCCGGAGATTGGGATCGTCTGGAGGCAGTGGAACTGAAACCCTATCGCCTACTCATTGAAAATGGTCTTCCCAGTGTTATGCTGGCCCATACGGCCGTACCGGCGGCTGATCCGAGCATGCAGATTTCCACTGTGTCACCTGAGATCGTGACCGGTCTGTTGCGTGAGCGTTTGGGCTTTGAAGGCGTGATTACCACGGATAGCATCACCATGGGTGCGTTAATGGATAAGTACGGCGTGGCCAAATCCTGTGCCCTGGCCCTCAAGGCCGGTTGCGACCTGGTGCTCAACAAAGTGGAAGACGAATTCCGTGACCAGGCGTGGTTGGAAACCATGCGCTTTGTGGAAGACGGCGAGATCTCCGAAGAGCAGCTCAATGCCTCGGTCAAACGCATACTCACCATGAAGTACAACCTGGGTATGTTCGAAGCCATGGGCCAGGTCAAGGCCGATGAGGCCGGAGCTGTGATTCGTGATCGAGAGCTTATCGAGCTATCCCGGACTGTTGCGGAAAAGTGTTGTACGTTATTACGTGACGAAGCGGGTCTGCTGCCGCTTAAGCCGGAACAAACCGTGATGGTGATCGAACAACAGGTACTGGACGGGTACAGCGGTTTTGATGTGGCCTGTAACAACAAGTGCTTTAACCAGGCCATGGTCGAGCAGTCCAAGAACATCTACTGTGTGGACACCAAGTTCAAGGCCACCAAAGAAGATGTCGATTTCCTGATGGGCTATGTGGATGAGGTGGATGTGATTGTGGCGACCAACTACTACTGGCGACTCTGTCCGGCCAACAACACCGACCTGATTCGAAAACTGATTGCCATGGGCAAGAAGATGATTGTGGTCACCAATTGTCCGTACGAGTTGGGTGTGGTTCCCGAGGCGGTGACAGTGATCTGCAACTACTCTGTGACGCCAGAAAGCCTCAAGGCAGTGGCGCGTATGGTCTACGGGAAGCTGGATTCCCAAGGAAAATGGATGCTTAAGCACTATGCCCAGCCCCTCAAGTCCTCTACTGAGTCAAGCTATGAGATTAAAGGTGGCGTCACGGTTGACGGTGACAATGAAATTGATCAGGTGGTATTTTAATGATGCAATCCGGTCTGGTCTCAGTGACGTTTAAGCACAGGCCCTGTGAGGATGTGATTCACTATGCTCACAAGGCCCAGCTGAAGTCCATTGAATGGCATGGCCAAGATCATGTGCCGCATGGTGATCTGGAGACCGCGCGTCGCATCGGACAGAGCACACGGGCTGCAGGACTTGCTTTGGCTGCTTATGGATCGTACTATGTGCTTGGGCAAAGCGAAGGCATGGGACTTTCATTTGACACAGTGTTGCAAACGGCTGAAGCATTGAACGCACCTATGATTCGTGTGTGGGCTGGGCATCAGAGCCCTGAAGAGACTTCAAACCGTATCAGGGCGACCATTTTGGAGGAAGCCGGACGTGTGGCAAATATGGCGGCCGAAAAACGGATTAAAGTCGTCTTTGAATTCCATAAGGACACACTGACTCAGACAGGTACATCCTGTGCTGCCTTGCTGGATGATTTGGATCACCCCAATGTGGGTACCTACTGGCAACCCGCACCGGAGCTGGATGTGAACCGGAATCTGACTGAACTGCGAACCGTGCTGCCGTGGTTAGTGGGCCTGCATGTGTTCCACTGGGGTCCCACGCATATGGATCGACATCCTCTGGCTCAGGGCGAGTTGGATTGGGCCCGGTATATAGCAATGGCCCAGGCGTGTCCTGGGCTGTTAAATGTATTGCTGGAATTTGTTAAGGGAGGCACTGTAGAGCAGTTTAATGAGGATGCTGTAACATTGCACCAACTTTTGGCATAAGGAATATCGTATGACACATTATGACTACATTGTGATCGGATTTTATCTTGTCTTTATGTTCCTGTTGGGCCCCATCTACAAGAGCTTCAGCAAGACCTCAAGTGATTTTTTCCGTGGTGGCGGAGGTATGCTCTGGTGGGTAGTGGGCAGTTCGGCCTTTATGACGACGTTTACGGCCTGGGCCTTCACCGGCGGTGCGGCCAAGGCCTACGAAACCGGCACGTTTTTCCTGGTGATATTTGCCTGCAATGTCCTGTCCCTGGTATTTTGTTATTTGTTTGTAGTGGCCAAATACCGTCAGATGCGAATCATCACCGTGATGGAGGGGGTTCGTCGGCGTTTTGGCAAAAACAGTGAACAGATGCTGACCTGGCTGCTGGTGTTGGTCAAAATCCTCTACGGTGGGGCCATGTTGTATGCCATTGCTATCTTTATGTCCAGCGTTTTTAATGTGCCCATGTCAGTCATGATTATCCTGCTTGGGATGATCATCACCCTGATGACGGTATTCGGCGGCTCGTGGTCAGCCACGGCCGGTGATTTTGTGCAGATGATTGTGGTCGTCATCATTACGGTGATCATGAGTATTCTAACGCTCATCAAGGTGGGCGGGGTGGGGGCATTTATGGAGCAAATTCCCGACCGTCATCTGGATTGGACCCTATTTGATCGACCGAATGTGCTTGTCATCTTCATCATCACACTACTAATCAATCAATTGATTCAAATGAACAGCCTCCTTGAAGGGGCAGCGCGTTTCATCTTTGTGAAGGACGCACGTAGCGCAAAAAAGGCGATATTGATACAAACCGCCGGCCTCATCATCCTGCCCTTTATCTGGATCGTTCCCCCCATGATGGCGGCCGTGTGGCATCCGAATATAGCCGAGGAATTCCCCAAGTTAAACAATGCCAGTGAAGCGGCCTATGTGGCCATGGCCATCGACCTGCTGCCGGCCGGTTTGTTCGGATTGCTCGTGTGTGGTATTTTTGCTGCGACGGTCACGTCTCTGAACAGCCAATTGAATGTAGTGGGTGGCAGCTTTGTGCGCAACATCTATATTCAAGTCATACGCCCTCATGCGTCAGAGAGGGAACAGATATCGGTCGGCCGTATCTTCATGCTGCTCTATGGGATGATATGGATTCTATTGGGTCTGTGTTTTCAGCAGGTTAAGGGATTGGAGCTGTTCGATCTACTGCTGTTAATAGCGGCTGCGACCGGTCTGCCTCTGGCCGTACCGCTGTTTCTGGGGATCTTCTTTAAAAAGACGCCCCCATGGGCGGGCTGGAGTACCATGATGGCCGGTTTTGTACCTGCGGCGATTCTTGGATTGCTGTTTAAAGTCAATCCGGTCGTGCAGTGGCTTTGGCAGAATCCCGAGATGACGACAGACGATGTGATCAGAATGATTTGGCAGACCCCAGATTTGAATGCGCGTGAAATCGGTGATCTGAAAATTGCCATTACCACTGGCGTAGTAGCAGTGATTTGTACGGGATGGTTCTTCCTGACCATGTTGTTCTACCGTAAAGACGAAAAGCCCTACGTCGATCAGGTTGAGGAATTCTTTACGGATATTGCTACGCCTGTTCAGGCGCATGAGCTTGAACTCGGTGACCACGACAATGAGTCGCGCCAGTGCACAGTGCTGGGAAATCTGTGTTTGGTGTATGGGACTTTTATCCTGCTACTGATTTTAATCCCCAATGAACTGACGGGGCGCCTGATTATCTTCTGTTGCGGCGTAATCATTACCGGTATTGGATTGTTTCTGAAGACACTTAGCAAACGATCTCAAGAGGAAAGGAAGTGAGAGATGAGTTATGAAAAAACGCAATGGACTAATTAAAGAATTCCCAAGGCATGTATTTATAAACGGTGCGGTCGCTGTATTGCTATTCTTTACAGCAAACCTCAATGC
>CAZWME010000603.1:0-3928 GCA_964634515.1 uncultured Pirellulales bacterium
AACAGATGCCGACATCATATGGCTGTTTGACATACGAAACAGTGTGGGCGTCCATCAGCACGACAGCGCCCATAGTTCGATTCTCTTGCACGACCGGTACTTATATGTCAACACAAGCAATGGTCTCAACGACGAACACCAATACATCCCCGCGCCCGATGCCCCGAGTCTGATTGTCCTGGACAAAAGGACAGGCCGTCTCGTAGCTCAGGACAACGAACAGATCGGCCCCCGGATATTCCATTGCACCTGGTCGTCACCAGCCCTTGGTAAGGTAAACGGCCGCCCGCTGGTATTCTTCTGCGGCGGCGACGGCATCTGTTACACGTTCGATACAATAAGCCCCACTTCCCAGTTGCAGAAGGTACAGAAAATAAAAAATATCTGGAAGTACGATTGCGATCCCGAATCACCGAAAGAAAACGTGCACCAATACATAAGAAATCGCAATAAAAGCCCGAGTAACATCAAGAGCATGCCCGTATTCCACGAGGGCCGTCTCTATATTACCCATGGAGGTGATATCTGGTGGGGCAAGGAGCAATCATGGCTAAAGTGCATCGATGCAGCCGCCGATGCTGCAAATTCCCGTGAGCTTTGGTCATACGAACTCAATCATCATTGCTGTTCGACTCCATCTGTCTATAACGGTCTGGTTTTTGTTGCTGATATGGTAAATCGTAAGGGATATATCCACTGCGTAGATGCCAAAACAGGAAAACCTTACTGGACCCACGACACCGGAAATGAAATATGGGCTTCGACACTTGTGGCCGATGGAAAAGTATATATCGGCACCCGGCGCGGGAATTTCTGGGTGTTCGCCGCTGAGAAGGACAAGAATATTATCAGCTCGATTAAGCTGGACAGCCCGATAAACGGCTCACCCGTCGCCGCCAATGGTGTGCTATATATTGCTACCATGAAGAAGCTTTACGCTGTGAAGCAATCAAAAGAATAGACCGGACAAATCATGCCTGTGGAATAGAAGACAAATAATTTACAGGATAATTATAAAAGCTCGGCAATAACAGCTTTTAAGGAGAAGATAATGAAACGCATTAATTCTTTTCTGCCCACTCTCGTTCTTGGACTTGTCCTGACACTAACTTATAGCACCTTATCACCGGCCGCAAACATTATTGCAGAGCAATGGACTCGTTTTGAGAACACAATGATTAGTGCAAGGGATTACGACAATCCCGTGCAGGATATTAAAGTACGGGTCGAATTTACTTCACCCAGCGGTAATAAAAGAACGTTCCTCGCCTTCTGGGACGGGGGCCGGCTATGGCGTATGCGATTCTCGCCGGACGAACAAGGCAACTGGACTTACAGAACTGCCTGCTCGGACATAAATAATAATGGGCTTCATAACCTGATCGGCTCGTTTCAATGTAAACAATACACGGGCGTTCTTCCTCTTTTCAGGCATGGCGAATTACGCCTCTCTAAAAATCGGCGACACTTCGAGCACTTCGATGGTACTCCTTTTTTCTGGCTGGCCGATACCGTTTGGTGCGGCCCGGCCCTTTCCGACCTGAATGACTGGAATATTTTCCTCAACGATCGTCTGTGGAAAGAATTTACAGCTATCCAGTTCGTAATGACCCAATGGCGTATGACTAAAACAGACGCCGAGGGAAATCCCACTTTTACAGGTAAGGAAAAAGTCGCCGTCAATCCCATTTATTTCCAGCGCCTGGACAAATATATCGACGCGATTAACGACGCAGGTCTTGTCGCGGTACCGGTTTTACTCTGGGCAATCCGCGGCGATGAAAATCCCGGCTATAATTTACCTGAAGATCAGAAAATTGTCCTGGCCGAATACATGATAGCAAGATACGGTGCTCATCAGGTAATCTGGTTCCTCGGCGGTGATGGCAATTATAGCGGCGAAAATGCTCAAACCTGGAAGAATGTAGGCCGTGCAGTGTTCAACAAAGACCAGCATCGTCTGGCCACAATGCATGTCAGAGGAAGAAGCTGGGTCGGCAAAGAATTCCGCGGCGAGCCGTGGTTTAATTTCATCGGTTATCAGAGCGGACACGGTGACGACGAAAAAACCTTCCGCTGGCTGAACCAGGGCCCGCCTGCAACAGAATGGAACAAAGAACCCAACCTGCCTGTCATTAATATCGAACCCAACTACGAAGCACACAACGGTTATACCTATCGAAAAGTCCACGACGACCATTCCGTCCGTCGCGCAGCTTACTGGAGCTTGTTGGTTTCTCCGACGGCAGGCGTAACCTACGGCGGCCAGGGAATCTGGGGCTGGCACACAAAGGTACATGCCCCGGCCGATCATATCAGCACTGGTCTCGGCTCGCCATGGTTCATCGCAAAAGACCTTCCCGGCGCATTGAGCATGAAATACCTCTGCCAGTTCTTCAAGTCAATCGAATGGTGGAAGCTGGTCCCTGCTCAGGAAATTATCATCGATCAGCCCGGGGCAAAAAACGCCTCGAAATTCATCGCAGCGGCAAAATCGATAGAAGGTGACATAGCTGTGATATATCTGCCTGAAGGCGGTTCCGTCACTGTAAAAACCGACTCACTCAATAAAACTGCAACCGCCCGCTGGTACCATCCCCGTACCGGCGGCTGGCTCAATGCCGGCAAAATCGAACAATCCCCACAGACTTTTAAGGCCGTTGATAAAAACGACTGGATACTTTTAATTGAAACAAAATAAGAGATTGGCTATTAAGGACAAAATATTATGAAAAACGATATCACACACAAACAAAGTTGTTCTTTGACTGCCAGAGAATTATTACGGCAGGGCGATGCAATGGACCGCCGCGAATTCCTGAAAAAGATTGGTTTCGCCGGCGCCGGACTTGCTCTTGCCGCCGCTGAACAGCAGGCATCCGCCCAGCCGGTCGATGAAATGCCGAAACGTGTGCTTGGGCGAACAAACGAAAAAGTCTCTATCCTCGGGCTCGGCACCGCCCCTGTGGGAGAAGGCCCCGTTGATGTCCAGGAAGGTATTAAAATCTTTGGCGAAGCTATCGACCGTGGAGTTACCTATATCGACACCGCGAGGATATACGGCAACGCCGAGGAAATACTCGGGCATTTAATTCCAAAACGCCGCGACAAGCTGTTCGTTGTTTCAAAGGTCTCGACCGATAATGCAGAAAGGGCGGAGCGTTCCCTGGCAGAATCACTGCGCAAACTAAAAATCGACTACATTGACCTCGTTCATATCCACAGCATCGGCGGTAAAAATATCGACCGCGTCCTCGCTAAGGACGGCGTCCTCGAATATCTGCTCAAGCAGAAGGAATCAGGCAAGATACGTTTCATTGGAATATCAGGACACAACAGGCCTCCCAATTTCGTCCGTATGCTCAAGACCGACCAGATTGATGTGGTTATGTGCGTGATGAATTATGCTGACAGAAACATCTATGATTTCGAAAGTAAAGTTTTGCCCGAAGCAAGAAAACGCAACGTCGGCTGCGCCGCCATGAAGGTCTATGCCGGCATTAAGGGCGGCTTTCGCAATCACAGGAGCGGCTATATAGGCTGTGTCACCGAGCCCGCTTATTTGCCAAACGCAATGGCCTATGCCCTCGACCTCGAAGGCGTCAGTGTAGCGGTGGTCGGCCCTTATACGGTTGAGCAGTCCATACAGAACGTACAGTTCGCCCGGAAATACAAACCGCTCTCCAATGAGCAGCTTAACTCATTGTTGGAGTACGGCAGAAAACTGGCGCCAAGTCTTGGCCCGCGGTATGGAGCGGTAACATAAAACTGATACGTTTCGGCTGCGAATGGCCGTGAAACAGCAAAATAATAAATTGGAAACATTCGATGATAAAAAACAAAATTCTACTTTGGACAACCGTTACAATCTTGATGATATCTCTGCCGGTTTTGGCTGAGGATTGGCCTCAATGGCGCGGGCCGTTTT
>CAZWME010000604.1:0-3926 GCA_964634515.1 uncultured Pirellulales bacterium
TGATGTGGTCAATGATTATCTCTGTCGCTAACAAGCTATATTCCCAGTCCTTCTTTGACCTCGTCAATCTTTTCGATAACAAAATCCAGGTCGTCCTTACTGTGGGCCGCGGACATTTGTGTGCGAATTCGCGCCGCCCCTTTGGGAACCACAGGATAGGAAAATCCAATTACATAGACACCTTTTTCGAGAAGTTTTTCCGCCATCTTCTGCGCCAGAACGGCATCTCCAAGCATGATCGGCACGATAGGATGTTCACCTTCGATAACATCCAGTCCGAGCCTTCCTATTTGCTGCCTGAAATAACTGGTATTGTCCATAAGCTTGTCGCGCAGCTCTGTTGAATCACTGAGCATCTCAATGACCTTGAGCGAAGCGGCCACGATAGCCGGCGCAAGCGTGTTTGAAAAAAGATAAGGGCGCGAGCGCTGGCGAAGCAGCTCGATAATCTCTT
This sequence comes from uncultured Pirellulales bacterium, assembly GCA_964634515.1. Lineage (GTDB taxonomy): Bacteria > Planctomycetota > Phycisphaerae > Sedimentisphaerales > Anaerobacaceae > NIOZ-UU13. The sequence continues at coordinate 455 of CAZWME010000604.1, forward strand.
TTCTTCCGCTGGTATAGCCTCCGCTGGCCCCGCCCAGGGCCTTGCCGAGCGTCCCGGTTATAATATCGATTCGCCCCGTTACGTTGCAGTGCTCGCCTGCGCCCCGGCCGCCCTTGCCTAATACGCCCACTGCGTGTGAATCGTCCACCATTACCAGCGCATCGTATTTTTCCGCCAATTCACAGATTTGGTCTAATTTGGCTATCGTCCCGTCCATTGAAAATACGCCGTCGGTTGCAATCATACGAAACCTTGCCGATTGTGCCTGTTGCAGTTTCTCCTCAAGGTCGTCCATATCGGAATTTTTAAACCGAAAACGCTGGGCCTTGCATAGGCGTACCCCGTCGATAATGCTGGCATGGTTAAGCTCATCGCTGATGATGGCGTCTTCGGCCGTTAGTAATGTCTCGAACAGCCCCGTATTTGCGTCGAAACAGCAGGAATACAGGATGCTGTCCTCGGTGCCGAGAAATTCGGATATCTTCTTTTCAAGCTGTTTGTGTATTTCCTGCGTTCCGCAGATGAACCGGACAGAGGAAAGGCCATATCCCCATTTGGCGTAACTGTCCTGTGCTGCCCTGATGATATCGGGATGGTCGGCAAGACCAAGATAATTGTTGGCGCATAGGTTGAGGACTTTTTGGCCGCTCTGTATGCTTATCATAGCGTCTTGAGGACTGGTTATGATGCGCTCCGCCTTGTAGAGTCCGTCGTCATTTATATGTTGGAGTTCTTTGGATATATGAGTTTTCATTGTCCCGAACATATCTCTTTCTCCGTAAAAACATAATCAGGATTTTACTCTGCCCAGTTCAAAATCACTTTCCCCGAATTTCCCGACCGCATTATTTCAAAGGCCTTCTCGTATTCCGTATAGTGAAAGCTGTGGGTGATAAGTGGTCTTAAATCCATCCCGCTTTGAATGAGCATAGTAGCTATATACCACGTCTCGAACATCTCCCTGCCGTAAATCCCCTTGATAGTAAGACCGTTGAAGACGACATAATCCCAGTCGATAGCGGTTTGCGGCATTATTCCCAGCAGCGCGATTTTACCCCCATGACACATATTAGCGAGCATGTCCTTGAATGCCTCGGGACTGCCCGACATTTCCAGGCCGATATCGAATCCCTCTTTCATACCGAGCTTTTTGGCGGCGTCTTCGATTTTTTCACTTCTCGCATCAACGACCATAGTAGGTCTCATTTTCTTGGCCAATTCCAGTCGATAGGGATTTACGTCTGTAATTACCACATAGCGCGCGCCCGCGTGCTTAGCTATGGCTATTGCCATACAACCTATAGGCCCGGCGCCGGTTATAAGTACGTCCTCTCCAACCAAATCAAAAGAAAGAGTCGTGTGCACTGCGTTCCCGAAAGGGTCGAAGCAGGAAAGCACATCTGTCGGTATCTTAGGATCGCAATGCCAGACGTTCGTGACCGGTATGGACAGATACTCCGCGAACGCTCCGTCCCGGTTCACCCCGATACATTTTGGATCGGTGCACAGATGTCTGCGTCCGGCCAGGCAGTTCCTGCAGCGACCGCAAACAATGTGACCCTCGCCGCTTACCAGCTCCCCTAATTTAACATCATGTACATTATCACCTATTGTTTCGACGGTCCCCACGAATTCGTGACCTATAACCATAGGGGGCTTGATTGTCTTTTGGGCCCAGGCATCCCAGTTGAAAATATGAATATCCGTGCCGCATATCGCGGCCTTGTGGATTTTTATCAGCACATCATTGCTGCCAATTGCAGGTACGGCTGCTTCTTCCATCCACACTCCGGGCTCGGGCTTGCTTTTTGCCAATGCTTTCATTGATTAGTTTTCCCTGTCCTGAAATTTTGCATATAAAAAACTTACCACTTTATTTGCCGCAGTTCGATTGTTTTATTATGGTCCGTCATATCAGGAGCTAATGCGGTTATCGTTATAAACCCTTCTTCCAGTGATGTTGTATCGGTAGGATTGCCGTCGGTCAGGTGAGTACCGCCGGCCAATTGAAATACGGTCTGACCTTGCTCATTTGTCTGGCTAATGTAATACTCTTCGAAGCCCTTGCTCGACTGGGGCACAACTCTTACGCCTTTGGGTTCACCTTTCGATAATTGTGGTATATTGATATTTATCACATTGCCTTTTTGAACGGGCATAAGCTGTTTGAGTATTTGTCCGCAGCAATGTGAGGCCTTTTCGAAATCCATCTGTTCTTCGAACGAAAGGCTCATCGCAACTGCCGGAATTCCTAAAAATGCACCCTCCATCGCCGCCGCGACGGTTCCCGAGTAATAGACGTTTATTCCCGCGTTTGCACCGTTGTTTATGCCGGAAACAAGCAAATCTATTGGCCCTTTATGCAATTGCATTACTGCTAATTTAACGCAGTCGGCGGGTGAGCCCTCGATGCTGAAACCGGTGAACTGGCCGTTGATATCGACTTTATTGCAGACTAATGGCCTCGAAAATGTAATGCTGTGACTGGCACCGGACCGGCTGTCCGCAGGGGCCGCTACTGTTACATCACCTATCTTAACCAGCTCTTTGTATAGTGCCGCCAGACCCGGGGCAAAAATCCCGTCATCATTTGTCAGTAATATTTCCATATCGGATGGATATTCTAAATAATCTATCATAAATAATCAATATTCAATATAATAGCATTTCTACCTCCGGTTCGCACCTGTTTTAATCACTCCGGAATTTACCCTCGATGTGAGCTTAATTGCTTTGGAGTTTACCTCCGGTGTGTGCTTGCCTGCCTGCCGGGGGTCGGGGACTTCGTCCCTGCGAATATCTAACTGCCAATTAGGGGGTGTTTTGTGCGCGGCTCGATGCGCTCTGGTTGGCTGATCGAAAAAAACCTCTATATTGACCTGATTATTCTTTGCTCTCGTGCTTGCAGAGCCTGACGACCCCCCTGAGATATACACTCATTAAGGTACTGTTAACAGTCCATAATCAAGCCGGCTGTCCGTCATGATAAGAAGGTCTTCGATTTCAACCTTGCAATTGCTTTGTGAATCAAACTATTGAATCTAATAGGCACCGGCCGGACACAGGTTAATGTCATCTATAAATACCATGTCCCTGTCGTCGCCGGTCTGGCCTGAATCTGTTCCGTCTCCGAAGCCAATAGTGCACTTTTTGACAGAACTCAAGTCAACCCCGGAATCACTGAACTGACCAAGTGCAAAAGCCCATTGACGCCATGTATCAGACTGACACGCATAGGCGAACGGATGCTCAACTCTAAAGCTTTGGCCGCTGGCATCTTCCAGTATTAAATACATCAGGTGCTCATTATTTTCGTGTTCACCGATAAAAGACAACGACAAGGCCTCTACTCCATGAGCCGTCCAGTCCTGAGGACTGTCAAACGTTCGTGTGGCCTCAGTAAAATAAGGTTCGAAATGATTTTGCAATTCAAACAGGATAGAATTGTTGCCCACGGAATTCGTTGCAAGAA
>CAZWME010000605.1:0-242 GCA_964634515.1 uncultured Pirellulales bacterium
CAGGACTGCATGTAGATTAGAAACACGTAAAGTAGTGCACGGCTACTTACTCAGAATCGGACGACAAAAAAACTTGATTACCTTACCGTATCGCGGGCCTTCTAATTGTTTGATTTGGTGCTCTATGTCCACGTTCCGGCCACATTTACTCGTCCAACGACCATTTGCTATTTGCCTTGCAGCATGTGTTGGAAAACCTTTTAAGGCATATAAAGCGATTTTTTCCAAGCCTTCTTCCAGAC
>CAZWME010000605.1:252-3924 GCA_964634515.1 uncultured Pirellulales bacterium
TTGTTACATGACTTATATCCCAACAAAGCAAATGCTTCTTCAAAGGCTGATATTGTGACTTCATTTGTGCAATTATTTGGCCAATAATGGTAAGGGGAACGTGGCCACCACCAACGGTTGTTTTGCCCTAAAGCCCACGCAATACAATTGTATTTAGGTGTTGCTATACTTTTGGGAGGCGTAGACTTGGGAAGAGCTGGAAAATCTTTAAAAAACTGCTGAGGTTCAACAATATCCATTCTCTTCCCCCCAGCGAAGCCATGCCTCTGTCATAGCAGATAGGAAGCCACGTTCACTTTCTTGAACTGGATTAACATCGGTTAGAGCCCATAGGGCCCAAAACCAGAAATTATGCGTTTTTTTTAATCGTTCCAGAATAACTGGAATTATAATAGGCCCCATGCCAATAATACGCTGGTAAGCAGGATGTAAAATTATTTCTTGTGCCGAAGACAAATTAACTGTTTCTTTTTCCCAAGTCTCTGCTAAATTGTTAAACTTTTCTCGTAATTCCTTATCCACAATAGATTCGAGTGTTGATTTGCCCTCAATATTATAGTTTTCATCTGTATCAGTTTGTGTTTTAAAGTATCGCTCATCTGTTGCTAAAACTGCAACAGACATTCCCTCGTTGAGAGGCAGGTAATACCCTTCACTCATTTTTTGCCTCCTTTTCCTTTTCTACTTGTACGGTTTGTAAGATTTGCATGTTGGTCTCAATTTTTTCAATGAGCCACTTACGTAAAGTAATCGCTGCTTCTAAATCCAAGAGCACTTCCACTTCGACCTCACGGACGATAGCATCTCTCTTCTCGGAGTGTTTGATTCCTCCTAATTTCATTCCATCAAAATTGTAGGTTTCTCTCTGCGGTATAGGCTGTCGTTCACTGAAGAAAGCTATCTGAATACCTTGTCCACCCGGACGCACTCCTCCATGTACGCCATCAGCATGGATAACACGAAATTGATTACTTTTAATATAGTCAAAACTCAGTGTTTTCTTTTTAGTTTTTTTGTTTTCGGCTGACTTCTTAGACGCTTTTGCTGGAGCAACCTTAACTTTAGGTTTTGAAGTTTTTTTTGCCATTAGTCTTACCTCTAATTAGGAGTTTCAAATACTCAATCAAATAAATGATATCATTATATTCGACTAAAACAAGTGCTTAGTTCGCATCTTTTGGGTAATTCCTGGGCATCTTCAATAGGAGTCCCAATTTAACTGTCCTAATTTCAGCATTAGTCATATTGTACCCCTTTGAAATTAGCCCCCAATATTTTGCACTCTAAGGGCAGTTTCAAGGCACTCTGTAAACTTAACTGTCCGAATCATAACCGTTTCGATTTATAGTAATTTTCCCGTTTAGTTTTCTGCCTATGGATACGTCGGCAATCATCACAAAGTCGTTGTCTGTGTCTCAATACTTCCCGACCACATCCGGGACACTCTCTCATTAGATACGGATTCTGCTGCCTTTGGTTGTTTCTCGGTGTAGTATGATGAGGTGGGTTGCCCCAATCGCCTATTCCTACAATCATTTCTTTGTCTTTCATTTCTGCTCTGAAAGTCGTTGCTCTATAGCTGTTAGCCGCTCGTCCAAGTCCTCATTTTCCTTGTGCCGGATAATAAAATCGATAACGTCCTTAGCTGCCAGCCTTTTGAGCCTATCGTCTTTGTTGTCCAACAGGCTCACAAGCGTTTCGACTGCTTTAGTCAGGCCCTGCGATAGTACACCGAACGCCTCAGATGCTATCTCGTCCCTCTGCCGGTCAAGCTCGGTCTTGAACTCTGGTGTCTTCAGCCACTTGTAAAATGTTGTCCGGTTGAGCTTGGCTCTTTTGCATCCTTCGGTATAGGTAGGGCTGGCCACAATCAACGGTATGGCCTTGAGCTGCCGTCCTGTCAGCTTGGTTTTTTTGTCATTTTGTTGGTTTTTGTTGGATTCTGTCATCATACTGCTTCTTGGCCATTAAGACGGTTCAGCCCGTCTATGCTTCGCCAATCAATACCATCTCCGGCCTCCATTGCCCGCTTGTTTGCCTCAATGAGCATCTCGTAGATTTCCCGTAGTTCATCCCGCGTCTGGACGGAATAGCCTTGCTGCCTAAGCTCTATGGCGCGCTCTTCTGACGGCCAGAAATCTGGACGCTTTTCCGTGATACCCAAAGCCCATTTGGCAAGTTCATCCCATTGCGTCTCAGAGAGGTCATCCCATATATTCAAGAAACACCGGCCATTGCCGCAGGGCGTCAACGCCTTCTCTATTTTCCTGATTCTGTTCTCGATGTTAATTTTGATTACTCCTTGTGATTTGCGCTATCGACCAGTGATTTGACGGCCTTTTTGGTATCTTCCGGCAGTTTCGGCCAGACCTTGACAAGCTGCGCCAAATCATGGCGTTTTGGGATAAAATACGCCAAGTCCTGTCCAAAAAGACAAGCACAGGTCAAGTCGGCCTTGTGAGCCGAGCTGCCTGTTTTTATGGCTTTGTGTAAAGTTAGCCTTAACCTGCCTTTACGAGCTTTGTGTAAACCGCCGTTCGCTTTACGCCGATATTCTATCACTCAATGGGTATTTGTACAAAGAATTCATTATTCGCAGTCCCCGTCGTTCGACCGGCAAACAAAAATGGCCCGGGAACAAGACGGGAATATATAACAACATTAACGGTTGAAACTTGAAAATAGCTTGACATATTCACTTTTTCAGGAAATAATATCGATACGTGCCCTCTGTGAAGGGTTTTTTTGTGTTTTAAAGTCGTGAAAGGACAAAAAAATGAGAATTTTCTTTTTTAATTCGAAAGTAGTAATCATTGTTGTGATGTTCCTTGCCGTTTGCGGTTTGAATTGTAAACAGAAGTCATCCGGGCAAGCCGATACCAATATACCTCAACCTGCCCAGCCCAAAATCGAAGCCGAACCCAAAGCCGAAGCCGTAGCCAAAACCGAACCTGAAACCACCACAAATTTAACCGAGTTGACGGCCCCTGAAGAGCCTGTCGACAGTGTTGCTGTAACTGTCAACGGCGTCGATATTACCGAGGCAGAGGTGCAAAAGATCGTTCAGCCCCAGCTTGCCAGAATGGCCCAGCAGAACAAACAGTTGCCGCCGGCCTTTGCTCAGGCTTTCGAAAAACAGATCAGGCAGCAAATCCTCGACCAACTAATCGTAAGACAATTGTTAGAAGAAAAGGCAAAAGAAACCAATATAGTAGTTTCTGAAGAAGATGTGATTAACCAGATCAAACAATTGTTAGCTTCTCAGGGATCGCAATTGTCATTGGAAGAGTTCAAAAAGACAACAGCCGAATCCGGCAGAAGCTTTGACGAAATAAAACAGCAGGTTGAAAAGGGAATGGTATATCAGAAGATTGTGGACGCTCAATCGGCGGGCAAGGTAAATATTACAGAAGAGGAAGCCAAAAAGTTTTTTGATGAAAATCCAACGCAGTTCGAGACAAAAGAACAGGTAAGAGCAAGCCATATTCTCATAACGCCAAAAGCCGATGCCGCCGACCCCAACCAGGAAAAAGCAAGGGCCAAAGCAAAAGCCGAGGACCTGCTTAAACAAATCAAAGAAGGGGCCGACTTTGCCGCATTAGCCAAAGCCAACTCAGACTGCCCATCGGCGGCACAGGGTGGGGATCTGAATTTCTTCGGTAAAGGCAAGAT
>CAZWME010000606.1:0-3911 GCA_964634515.1 uncultured Pirellulales bacterium
TCGGCTTGCATGCGCTGGTGCCCGTACAATGCAATCCGTTATGTCTTCTCAGAGACTCAGTATATGCTTGTGCCCGTGATTGATGCCGACAAGTGTAACGGCTGCGGGGCATGTGAGGTAGCCTGCCCAACGAGCCCTCGCAAAGCCATCAGGGTACTTTCAAACATCAAAATTGTTTAGCTATGTACAATCTTCGTCCGCGCATGTCCCGTATTTACACCATTTTAATCTGTTAACCATCCAGCCGGTTTTCGAGGAAATTCACTTCATCTTCGGCTTTGCGGGCTTTATCATTGATTTTTACCAGTTCGGTTTCCATTCATGTTGTAACTCGAGAGAGTTTACTTGTTCCATAGTTTCCACAGTTGACCGATGAGACACGTCAGTGAACTTGCCGCCAATACAAGTACCCACCCGGCGATTCCCGGATCGACAAGGCTCAATATCCCAGACAAAAAGGGTAAATATATTGCAAGTATTAGGAGTGTAACACACAATCCGAGAGCACCCCAAACGTATGGATTTCCGGTAACGTCATTCTTAAGCAGGTGCGTGCCTCGAGCCCGCATGTTGAAAATATGCCAAAGTTGTGCAAAGGCAAGCGTCAGAAATGACACCGTCACCGCCTGGTCAGTCTCCATGTCAAGTATCTTGAAGGCAAGTCCAAAAGCCAGAAGAACGGAGAAAGTGAGCGACACGCCATATCCGAGAATCGAGAACCAACAGCTCCGTGGCAAAATTGGTTCATCTGAAGATCTTGGCTTTGCCTGCATTATTCCAGAATCACCCTTGCCCACACCCAGCGCTAATGCCGGGAACACATCGGTGACCAGATTCAGAAACAAAATCTGCAGCGGCAGAATCGGCAGCGGGGCATTAACAACCGAGGCCGCAAAGACAATCATGACCTCACTGATATTACAGGACAATAGATAGATCACAAATTTTCGTATGTTCTCGAAAATAATGCGGCCCTGCTCGACTGCAACAACAATCGTAGAGAAGGCATCGTCTTTAAGAACCATGTCAGCGGCTTCCTGGGCGACCTGAGTGCCTCGCATACCCATCGCAATACCGATATCGGCCTTTTTTAAAGCCGGAGCGTCATTCACCCCGTCACCTGTCATGGCAACAACAGCTCCGGCCTGCTGATGAACCGCAACAAGGTCGAGCTTCTGTTTCGGACTGACCCGTGCAAAGACGGGCGTCTGCTGATAGGTCTCTTTATCGCCTTCAGACATCGTCTCATACGCTTTGATGTCTTTGCCGACAATCACGTTATCCCGGCCTCTTTCAGTCAAACCGATGGACGATGCAATATTGGCAGCCGTCTTGGGATGGTCTCCCGTTATCATGACAGTCTGAACACCCGCATTTCGACAGGCCGTTATAGCTTGACGAACCTCTTCTCTGGCGGGGTCCTCCATACAGGCCAAACCCACAAACGTTAGGCCCGTGTACGGATCTGCTTTGATTGACTCGGCCTCTTTCATGGCCAGTGCCAGAACGCGGTAGCCCTGCTCAGCCAGCTCACTGTTCTGCTGAAGCCAAAATGCCTTCTGTTCATCCTCCATTTGCTCCCGACCGTTTTGTGTGGCCACCCATGCAGCGTCCTCAAGAACGGCCTCGGGTGCGCCTTTCACGGCAACCAGGTAATTGCCGTTGGATCGATTGAAGGTCGCCATCTTTTTTGTGTCCGAGTCAAATGCATCTTCATGTTCTTCGGGGAACTCCTTATTCAATTCTTCATAATCAATGGATGCTTTTTGGGCTGCAACTAAAAACGCCACTTCGAGCGGGTCCCCCACCCCTGCTGTCGAATCAGTCTTTTTTTTGTCCAGGGAAGCATTGTTACAAAGCACGCCGATCTGGAGCGTTTTGATGAGTCTATCGTTCTGTGTCGGATCGATAGGTTGACCGTCTATCGAGAACTCTGCCCGGCCTTGATCGTCAATCCGCCCGATTGTGATGTGCTGGTCCGAGAAAATGAAATCGGTGACAGTCATCTTGTTCTCTGTCAGAGTGCCTGTCTTGTCTGTACAGATGACGCTGACTCCTCCGAGCGTTTCGACGGCGGCGAGGTGGTTAACCATCGCGTTTCGACGGGCCATGCGTATCATCCCACGCGCCAAAGCCAGGGTTGCGACAATCGGAAGCCCCTCTGGAACGGCAGCCACAGCCAATGCAATCGCAGTCTCAATCATTTGTATCACTTCTTTACCCCTGACGATGCCGGTACCCGCGATCACCGCTATGAACAGAAGTGTCACTAAGAGTAGTTTCCTGCCAAGCATATCCAGCCGCTTTTCCAGTGGAGTCACCTCATCTTCCGCTTTCTGGACCAGGTCGGTGATTTTGCCCAATTCGGTTTCCATTCCCGTTGCGGTTACGACGGCTTCGCCAGATCCTCGGGTGATAGAGGTCCCCTTATAAAGCATATTCGTTCGGTCGCCCAGCGAGGCCGATGCATCGATTTCCTGCGTCTGTTTGCTGACCGGGAGTGATTCGCCGGTGAGCACTGATTCGTCCGCCTGGAGCTTGGCGGCAATGATTACACGCATATCCACACTTACGATATCTCCGCCTTCAAGCAAAACAATATCTCCGGGAACCAGTTGACGAGCCGGAACTTCCCTTACCTGGCCGGAGCGGCGAACTCTCGCGGAGACCCTTTCCATCCGATGCAGCGCTTCCATGGAGCGCACAGCTTTCAACTCCATGAAAAAACCGATTGCTGTATTGATAATAATAACGCCTGCGATCGCAAGGCCGTCCATCCACTCCTGGAACACGCACGACAATATCGCTGCGATGGCCAGGAGAATAACGATAAGGCTCTTGACCTGATTGAACAGTATCTTCGCCATGCTCTTTTTCTTGGCCTCGCGAAGGCGATTGGGCCCATACTTCTTAAGGAGATACTTGATCCGTCGTTTATCAAGTCCCTTTTCACGTACTACGTTGTATTGCTCAAGAATCTCTTCGCTTTTGCAGGCCCATGGTGCCGCGATGCCTGCCGTACGTTGTGACCTGGATTTCTCATTTGCCATAACTATTATTCCGTTACTTGATTTTGACAGTCGCGCACATAGAATCCATAATCGGCTATTCTGTCGATTTCAGGTCGGCAATAACACTACAAACCAATACCTATGTGCTTTCCTTTTTTCCTTTCAATGTCAAAGCATACATTATCTGCCCATATATAATAGCAACACAAGAATTTTAAGGCAAGTCTCCAGACACCGAAGATAGAAGATGGACGATGGATGAAGACGTATGATGAGTCCTTCGGCTTCGCCCGGAATGATCTTGGTTAGGTGCTAATCCAGATAAATAGTTTCATAAACCATGCTGCCAAGGTCAAGTACGACAGCCCATGACTGGCCCGGATTGATAACAAGTGCATTACCTTGTCTATGAATATCCTGTACATGGGTATGGCCGTAAACAATCAGGTCGAAATCACCGGTCATAGGCATATCGCCAAGGCTGCGAGGGTCGTGTGCCATCAGCAGTTTTTTATCTCCGATCTTACCTCTATAGACACCTACGCGAATTTCGCCTTCATGGCTGCTAACGACACTTTCCAAAGCGGACTTGTCGGAATCGCAATTGCCAAAAACGCCGATGAATTTAACATGGTCAATTCCGGCCAGGGCCTGTGCCGATGACGGTGATGTTATGTCGCCGGCGTGAAGGACACAGTCAACATGATGTTCTGTGAAAACCTCAATTGCCTTTTTTAACAGCGCCTGCCGGTCATGAGTATCAGTTATGATGCCAATTTTCATCTTTGCTCCTGATAAAAAACACTATTATATGAAAAATGTTCGTCCGGTCAAATGAAACAGGTTTGAGGCATTCCGTTTGTTTGTAAGTGTCTGTTTTTTCGTTGACTGTGTTTGTCT
>CAZWME010000607.1:0-3884 GCA_964634515.1 uncultured Pirellulales bacterium
AGCAGACGATTTTCTGTATGAGCCTTTCCAAGCTCGGCCTGCCTGCCGTACGCACCGGGATTGTTATTGCTAATGAAGAAATTGTTTCTTTGGTCTCGAAGGTCAATGCCGTTATGAGCCTTGCTCCCGGCGGTATGGGTGCGGCCATTGCAATCGATTTAGTCCGCAGCGGCCAAATCATAAACCTAAGTCACAACATCATCAGGCCCTTTTACCAGAAAAAGGCTAAAGATGCATTGCAGCAGGTTTGCAAAGAGCTGGATGGCGTCAATTTCCATGTGCACAAACCTGAAGGCGCCTTCTTTTTATGGCTGTGGTTTCCTGATTTGCCGATTACTTGCAGAGAGCTCTACTTGCGATTAAAGGAGCGGGGCGTCTTAATTGTCCCCGGCCACTATTTCTTCCCGGGACTCACCGAAGACTGGCCGCATAAGAACGAATGTATCCGAGTAAACTATTCCCACGATGCCCAAACTGTTACCGCAGGAATTAAAATAATAGCCCGGGAAGTCAAAAAAGCCTATAAAGCCTCCTGATATTTAATAATCCCAGCAGCGTGGCTGCGAAGAACGAACAGGACGAAGCAATCTACCTCCCTTTCGTCAATGACAAACAAAACGCCTTTCACCTCGATGCCACTATCTTGTAAATAAATGTTTGATTCGTTCAATCCAGCCAAAGTCAGCTAAAATGTCAACTATTATTGTCGCAATAATAGTGGCAATAATAGCAATTATAATAGTGCAAATTAAATGCGAAGTATTTTTGAATATCCAGCCAATTATCCTTCGCTGTTTTCTATGAGTAGCCTTTGGCAATTGCTCATATAGTTTAAGCCCTTCTGATGTAAGTCGGAATCTGTAATTGCTCTCAAATGCTGTTTTCACTACTTGCTCATCAACCTCTTGTGGAAGTCTACGCCGAATGTGGTGCTCAGGACGGTGTTCACTTAGGTCAACAGCTTCGATAAAATCGTCTTTCATCAGTTTCTCTAATGGGGGCTTCAACTGTGCAAACTCTAATTTGGCTTTGTCTTCCAAATCTTTTGGCGGCATACCGGCTCTGTCAGGGTTTGCTTCTTGGTAACGTCCAACAGCTTGAATGATCGTCTTCTTCTCAAGCGTTAATATATCACCAATGCGATATAATCCACGAAACCTTGGAATTATTCGTCGTGCCAACAAGGAAAGGTCTGACAGCTTACGCTGATATTCAGAAGAATGCTGTTCGCCTATAGACGAGAGCGATTGAGCTTTTTTTAACAGATCATCACATTCTCTTTTAACCGATTCGCCCAACACTGGGATCTTCTGAATCAAGATATCTAAAGCTTTTACAATATGTGTTTCATAATAAGCATGAAGCGGAATAAAGCAGCCCATTTCTCCGAAGTTATCGCTAATAAGGTTCTTCAGCCAACCATCCAGTAGGTCAGCAGCTTTTTCAATTACTGCGATTTCGTCTTTGGTTATTAACATCAGGTTTCCTTCAAACACCGGCGGTCAATTCTTCAAAGACAACCTTTTTCCGTACAAGTAATACTACATATTTTTGTTTCACAATCAAGTTTTACTTTCTTTATTGGGAGATAATGCTATAATAGAATGCGAATTGTTGGATTGATTTTTCAGCATTGCACATCAGCAAACCAATCAACACCAACAGTATTTTTGAAAGGAGAGGAAAATGCTAGCAGTTTCACTTAACACTCTACGAGGGCAAAGAAAGTTCTCGTCGGTCTTGGTCATGGTTAGCCTGATTTTGAGTTCGTTTCTTACATCTGACACCCAAGCTAAACCAGCACGAGAGGTCGCAGAAAAAACCTTTCCTTCAGTCGTCATTCTCGTGATGCAAGATTCGCATGGCCAGCCCACTTCGTTAGGCAGTGGTTTTTTTGTCAAGGAAGATGTGATAGCAACAAACCTGCATGTTCTCGAAGGCGCTGCAAGCGGCTATGTAAAAATTGTTGGCAAGAAGCCAAAATACGATATTGCGGGTTTCGTGGCCATTGACCGATACAGAGACCTCGTTCTTTTAAAAGTGCGAGAAGTCAAAGCACTTACTCTTGTTCTTGCAGATAGTAATGATATTGCAGTTGGTGATGAAGTTTATGCAGTCGGGAACCCACAAGGGTTGGAAGGCACCTTTTCAAAAGGAATTGTCAGCAGCATCCGTAAGGTTGGTAAGGATAGTTTATTGCAGATAACCGCACCAATATCTCCAGGAAGCAGCGGCGGGCCAGTGTTGAACACAGAAGGTAAAGTAGTGGGTGTCTCTGTTGCAACGTTCAAAGGTGGGCAGAATCTAAACTTCGCCATACCGGCTTCGTACTTGAGACCATTATTGTCTCTCCAAGACCCTGTAACACCTATCAAAGCTCTACCAGGTACGGAAAAGGTAGGCCCGGCTCTGATTGATACTTTCGGTGAAAAAGGCACTGTGGGTGTAATCGGCACTCGGCTAACCTGGAGACTTCCAGTTGTTCTTTTGGGTGGATCTGTTATGGCGGTGTCAGGCGACTACTCCTTTTCGCTATATAACAAGTTGCGACACCCAGTCGAGGGGATAATTTGTCTGGTTGTGTTTTTCGACCGTGACGGAGAACCCATTGACATAGACCTCGTTCAACATAGAGGGACAATACCCCCTGGTCTCGCCAAGAGGGTAACAAGTATTGTGGACATAAGTATTCCGCAAATTACTACTCCTGGTGGTGGTTCGACTCCCGAAACAAAGGTTGATCTCCGCATACTCGATTTCAAAATCATTCAATCTGAGGACTTGTTTTGATTATTCGTCTTGAGGGTGGTAATGGTAAGAATGAAAAGAATTTTTTTACAATTGAATCTTGAATAATATCTTAATATGTTTGACAACCCGAAATGATGAAAGGTGACGAAACTGCTCACTGAACGATATTTTTTTGATATAGCGATCTACCGCACTAGCCGGGAACGATTCAACAAAAAGCAAGATAGTGATTTGCAACTCTACTTGGAGCAGTTCCAGAAATTGAGCGGCTTCGCACGCAACCCGATTATTAAAAATACCAGCATCCATGATAAACAGCATTTCTGGGAAAACTACGGTGGCCCCTGGCAATACAACCAAGTTATTGGATGGGTTCGCTTGTATGTCCTCGGCTCACAGCTACGTGGAGATTTATGGATGATGACAGGAAAACGTCTCCACCGCAAATCCCATAATCCTATAAGGCGTGTTAGAGACGACTTTGAGATTGATATTATTCCTGACGAATCTTCGGCACAAATACTCTCAAAGCTCGAACAGGAACTGAAGCACCTCCAAAAGTCATTGTACAAAAAGAGGCGTTTCCTTGATCTTGAGTGTTTTCAAAGCCTTGCTCCTTTCATAGACTGGCGGAAACTTATCGATATGAAAGACAAAACAAGCGCTTAATTATTGGTTTCGCAATGTAGCAAGCCTGTTATGTCCAATGTTAGAATAATATCAGTTGTTTGATCTGTTCGTCTGCTTACCTCTTTCTTGTGATTTTTTCCTTATGACTTGTTTCTTATTTTGCCGTCAAAATAGGCAAAATAACTTCAATTTTCGACAAAAATCGCTAAAAAACCAAAGATAACCGCAAAAAATCAACCACAAATAAGGAATTTCGTCAGCGCACTTCCTAATACGCAATACGCATCACGCAATACGAACGAAAATTCGATGAATTTTCGTTCAAAAACGCTCACTCTTAAAAACAAAAATAAAATATTTCAAAATTTTTTATCTCCTTCCATAACAACGAGTTACAGCCCCCAAGCCCCAAAAAACCACCGAATTTTCGACTCAAAACTGCACACTCCTCTAATTATAGAGGCGCACCTTTTCTGCCTCAAAGGAGTTGTTTTGAATTTAGG
>CAZWME010000608.1:0-3882 GCA_964634515.1 uncultured Pirellulales bacterium
CATCGCTGTCCCAAATAATTATTCCAGTAAGCAATTTGCTCTTTTGCCTGTTTTGGCCCGGCTGAACCGGCTGTAACGTATTTATCTGCAACACCTGCAGCACCGAGATACTCATACACATCGGTCCCAACAGAGGCCGAATACTTTTGCAGTTCTTCCAGACTAAGGTCTGCCAAATTCTTATTCTGCTGCTCACAGTACGCAACCAAAGACCCGACAATACCGTGTGCCTGGCGAAAGGCAACACCCTTGCCAACCAGATACTCAGCTAAGGCTGTAGCATCCAAAAAACCTTCATCCAGCTTAGCTGAAATCTTCTTTGTATTGAACTTCGTATGTGAAACAATCGCACGCGCCACATCCAAACAGATACCTGCCGTATCACTCGCAGCAAAGATATGAGTCTTATCTTCCTGCATATCGCGATTATAGCCCGATGGCTGACCTTTCAAAATCGTCAGCATAGCCATCAATGAACCATAAACCATACCGGTTTTTGCCCGTATAAGCTCCAAAAGGTCCGGATTACGCTTCTGAGGCATCATACTCGACGATGTGCAATAGGCATCATCAATCCGAACAAATCCGAATTCGCTGGATGAGTAGATTATCCAGTCCTCGGCCAATCGAGACAGATGTGCCGAAATAAGCGCACAATCGAAAATAAATTCCGCACAATAGTCTCTGTCACTAACTGCATCAATACTGTTATAACTGATATCCGAAAAACCTAATTGTTTTGCGGTAATCTTTCTGTCTAACGGCAGTGTAGAACCGGCCAGGGCCCCACTGCCCAAAGGTGAAATGTTGAGCAGACAAAGGCAATTTTTCAGACGAATAAAATCACGCTCGAATTGCTCGGTAAAACTCAGTAAATAAGAAGCAATAGCTATCGGCTGGGCACGCTGAAGATGTGTATAGCCCGGCATTATATCTTCGGCATACTTACCCGCCAATTTAAGGAACGCTTTTTGAAGCAGTGTTATCTTAGCCTGCAGAATCTCTATCTGGTCCCGCATCCAAAGCCGAACATCGGTAGCAACCTGGTCGTTTCGGCTTCTTCCGGTATGAAGTTTCTTAGCCGGGGCACCTATTTTCGCCACCAGTGCCGCTTCTATAGCCATATGAATATCTTCATACTTCTTCTCGAATTTGAACCGCCCTGCCGCAATTTCCTCGCTGATTTCGATAAGCCCATCCTTGATTGAATTAAATTCATCTTTGTTAATCAGCTTTTGTTCAGATAACATTCTCGCATGGGCGATTGAGCCGACAATATCGTATTTATAAAGCCGCTTATCAATTGTCAGCGACTCTACAAAATCAATCGTAAGCTCATCCGGCTCCCCGGCTAATCTCTTTTCCCAGCTTTTTTCCGCCCTGGTCATTATATCTACTCCAAAAGTAAAAATTTTTCTACTCGCAGCGAACAGCGCCAAAGATTACCGCCCGGTTCGTTTTAATCCGTTTCATTCAACCTTTTTTAACTGCTCTACGACAGTCAAACGATTGCCTTCAAAATGGAAGGCCTCAACCAAAACCCGCTCACCTGTTTTCAGGCTTCGCAGCGTACGCAGGAAACGGCCGCTGAGTTCCTCATCCTCTCGAATGGTAATTATCACATCCTTGCCGAGAGCCGCCTCTGGCCTGTCAGCCTTATTGTTTTCCCAGACTTTAGTTACTTTCTCCACTTTAAGAACAAAACCGCGGTCGTACTTTCGCAGAATCCTGCCCACCAGCACTCCCCGAAATCCTATCATGCCTTCCGGTAAACCTAATTCTCTTGGTCCCACGCGTCTTCTTCGGACTTCGCGCTGCTCTTGTTCCCTAACCGGTCGTTCCCTTGAACGTGAGAATTGCTCTGCCAGACGCCCAACAGCAACGCTCTTATCGGCGTTATCAAATTCTCTCCAGAGCTTTGATGCCATAGACAGGATTTCGGCAAGCTGCTGACGATCAGGAGCACGTTCCCGGACACGTTGTGCCTCCTCGTCCCTTCTTCCTTCAAGCATCATCTCGCGGGAACGAATTGCTAAAGTCAGCATTTCCACCGCGTCACCTCGTTCAGCTTCTCTAAGTCCGTGCAATGCCATTCTCATCACTTCAAGCTGATTCAGCGCAACTTCGCGTTCACTCCTGGGCCGCTCCCCTCTCACCCTGCCTTCATCGCGTTCTCTTGGCCTCTCGCGTTCTTGCCGCTCTCTGCCTTCTCTTTGTATCCGTACCCTAACTTCCCTTTCTCGCTCTCTCGCAGAGCCGGCTCTTTCACGTAACTCTCTTCTCAATCGTTCATTTTCTTCGCGAAGTCTTTTCAGCTCCCTCTCCTGTGCTTCCACACACCCACGAAGCTCTCGAAACTCTCTCGCTATCCTATCAAGATTTGACGAAAGAATCCTTTTCAACTCCTGCATCTGCTCAAGATATTCCGGCCTTCTGGGCTGATGCCTTTCCCTGTCATCTTCATAACGAAAAACCTCTCTGCGAACATTTGTCTTTCTTCTGCCATCCGGGCCTTCTTCAACAACTTCAAGCCGTTCCGCCTCCATGCCTTTGACCCACTTGTGTCCTGCCTCTGTCACAAAGGAAACACCTATTTTTTGACCTGCTTGCAGCCTCCGAGCCGCCTGTAAAAGTTCCTCGCGCTGTCGGGGTACGAGTACCGTTACATGGTTGTCTCTATCATGTGGCTTTATAACGATACCCATATATCCTCGTTCACCGACCTCTTGTTCGACCAGCCGTACAAAGTTTCCTCCCACTTCCCCATTTCTATCGCGCTTCTCTGCCCAGAGTACGCTACTGAATATTAACATTGAAAGCACGCTGAGCACCAATATTCTTCTTGCCTTTTTCATGATAGCTCTCCTTTTATTTTAGATTTGTAAAAATCCGCCATCCACACCGGGTGGGGGCAATCTAAATTTAATTTAACAGTAAGAACTTACAAAATCAACAAAATTACATAAACCTTCAAGTAGCCGGTATTTATAAATATTACCTGGCCTTGTACGGACTGAATCAGCTATCAACCAACAACTATTCCAAAATCTTAATCTTGCAATTAAATCGAAAATCTATTATTTTGCAATCGATATGTCACAAAAGCTTCTTATAACCAATTGCAGATTGTTCGATGTTCCTGAAGAGGCCAAAACTACGTCCATTCTCATGGAAAATGGCACAATTAACCAAATTGGTCAAATTAATCCTCCGGCTGGCTGTAATAAACTCGATGCTCAGGGCAGAATAGCCGCTCCGGGTTTTATCGACGTACACATTCAGGGCGCAGGCGGCGCAGACGTACTCGATGCAACGCCGGAGGCGCTGAAAGCTATATCACAAACTTGTGCACGTTTCGGAACCACCAGCTTCCTTGCCACAACTGTATTTAAGCCGGAAAAAAATAACCTACACCTTACTGTAGCCGCTGACCATGTCGGTCGGGACCTCGAAGGTGCGAATCTGCTCGGCATACATCTTGAAGGTCCATTTATCTCAATGCAAAAAAAGGGAATGATTCAGCCTGATTGTATATGTCCGCCATCAATTCAGGTGCTTGATGAAATCCTAAATATTACAAACGGCCAGCTCAGAATGATGACAATTGCACCCGAACTGCCGAACAGCACTCAACTTATCAAACGTCTCATCGATTCCAGTGTCATTGCCTCTTTCGGACACTCCAGCGCAACCTATGAACAAACAATCGACGGCTTCAGCACCGGTATCTCACACGTAACACATCTTTTCAATGCAATGCCGTCGCTCCATCATCGCACACCCGGTCCATTAGCCGCCATTTTTCAAACAAAACATGTTACTGTTCAACTTATTCCTGACGGTGTCCACATACATCCATCCGTTCTTAAATTTGCCTATGAA
>CAZWME010000609.1:0-3881 GCA_964634515.1 uncultured Pirellulales bacterium
TTGGCAACAGGGCTAATCCGGTTGCTGGCGGTGCAGGTATGATGTACTTTGATGATATTCGTCTATACCCGCCTGCACAGTAAGCAGGATTTAGCTATGAAGTAAATTGTAGTTAATGCAAATGATTTGTAAACTCGGGGCCTATACCGACTTGGTGTAGGCCTCTTGATTTCTTAATAATACCATCAGAGGAGTGATATCATTGATACATTTCTTTCTCACCATCTACTTAATCCGACAGGAGTAAAATTTTTCTTAGAAATATTTAAACTTCTGCAAAAAATTGGCATTATTTCGGACCTGATATAGACAAATTTGATATTTGTGGTGTCATTTTGGATACATAAAGTCACCATGTAAATCAGGGTGTTTTTTAGCTCCTGAAAAAGAAAATTTTTCACTAACGACTTTCCTGTTTGTATCTCAGCTGGTGGCGAGCAGCAGTTTTGTAAGCACATTACCAAGTTAGTGCTTGTTGAAGATTGCATGGCGAACGTCACTCATTTTACCCTGTTCCTTCCAAAAAGTTCCGGCCTTGATGGTGGTGTTGCGGGTAAGTGTGATGGGTCCGGTATATACTGGTGAAAGTGTGGTTGGTTCGGTTCCGTCAAGTGTGTAGTGTATCCGCCCAATACCATTGCGGTCGGCAAGTTCAACTTGTATCGAACTTTCAAAATCCCGTTGAGAGGTCAATACTATTGGCGAACTGTAATAATCTCGCGGGGCAAAAGCCACAGAGCTTTGGAGTGAGTATCCGCAAGTACACCCGGAACTGGATTCCGGCACAAGAATCAAGCCGCCTGCAGGAATTATGTTAAGCCAGCAACCCGGCCGATTGACTTGAGTCAACGGAATTCCTCTGGTGCTATCGACTTCGATCGGATACATGCGTGGATTTGAACCTCGACCGTAAAGATAATAGGCCGAACCAGTCAGTCCACCACAACCGTGACCACCGCGATAGACGTGGTATTTCTTCTTCTGACCCGTATGGAGATCAAAGGCATAAGGCCGCGAATAAAGAGTCCGCCCGTTTATTACCGGGTGCTGCCATTGTTCGCCGTGTGAGCCGCCGGTACCGAATGGTTCGGTCCCGGCAACATTTAAGCCTATGTAATCAGTCCGCCACTTTTCTTCTCCCGTATCGGCGGCGAAAGCAAACAGGCCGTAGTTGACGAGATTGTCCTTGTTGTATGTGCCTGTGAAAAGTAGTGTGTTCTCGGCATAATTGAGAAACATGATATGTTCGTATGGGAATTGGAAGGGGCGTTGCCATATTTTCACACCGGTTTCCGCGTCGAGCGCTACAATGAACAGGTTCTTGGCGCAGAACTTATCGATTCGAAGCCGACCGTCACCATCCTTCATTATTTCCGGATTTCGGCATTCGACGAAGTAGATTCTACCGTCACCGACAGTAATGGCACTGTTCATAATCGTTCCGTCTCTGTAGGTCCATCGGGTCGCACCAGTATGCCGGTCCATGGCAAAGAGATAATCACTTACGATAACTTGCCTGAAATCACCTTCCAGTACGTGGCTTCCGTTATCAGGTTTACCGTGAAAATCCTGTTTGTAAAATGAGGCCCGTACTTTCTGACCGCTGCCTAAAAGGTTATTGTCAAGATGATTCAGGTAACCCCAATCGTGTTTGTAACGATTACCCAATTGAGGGGCTTTGAGAGTAACTTTGCGTATACCAGTAGCAACGTCGACAGCCCAACACTTCTCCTCGGCAGCAATATAAACGTATTCGTCAGTGGCCAGCATATGGCCGCTGTCCTTGAGCGCGCCGATACGCCTTGAGTTGGGCACATCAAGACGCCACAGTTCTGTACCGTTATACGCATCAACCGCGATGATACCCTTGACAGTGGGAACAAAGATGCGTCCGTCCTTCACCAGTGATGACATCGGCCTATGGTGGCGGTCGATGATAGAACGAGGTCCGGGTTTGCCGAACCACTGCAGGGCCATCGGGCCGCGGATCTGATCACCGCTGCAGGCGGTATGGGCGGCATCTGCATAAAGCTGGGTCCAGTCTCGGCTGCCGTAGAGGGTTCCGCGCCTGATGACTGCCCATAATCCATTTTTTCTGTTAATTCTCCATCCTGGAATTGTCGCATCATTGAGCCAATGTTCGAGATTGGATGATTTGAGTTTATTCTTTTTCCTGTCGGTTTCTTTGAATTGGCCGATAATTGCCGCACCGCCGCATGGCCTTAGCACACGGAACATCTCGGCCGCAGATGGAGGTAGCTCTCCAGAAAGCAGTGTGCTCTCGGAGACGATTAGGTTAGCGAAATAGGCTGGATATGGAAGCTCCTCCATCTTGCCGTGATGTACAGTAATCCTGGAGCCGTAATAACCGGCCCTGTGGAGTTTTTTGCGAGCAGTAATTACTTTCTGAGCATTTTGTTCTATTGCGATAACCTGTAATTTAGTGCGTTTGGCGATTTCGTACGCAAGACGGCCTTCCTCACTGCCAAGCACCAGGCAATACCCCTGATGTATATTTGCTTCTTCAATGATTTGTTGAGCAGCCGAAGAGTACATATCAGTCAAGTTGTCCGGAGAATAAGGGTCGATTCCAGTTTCTAAACGGACGAGTTCCGGTTCCCCGGAAGATATGGTCGAGCGATTGGTGAAGCAGTGAATCATCCCTTCGTCGGTGCTGACAAATAAGCGGCCATTTGCGACGCTTAATCCGTAGGCGTCGCCATTAACAGATGCGCTCCATGACTCGCGGCCGTCTGCAGCACTCAGCGCCACTACTTTATCTTTTCCACCGATAAACAGTGTATTCCCAGCCATAATTAGTGAATATGGATTATCGCAGGCGTGCTTCCAGATGAAGCAATGTTCCAGTGATTCTCTGTTTTGGCCCAGAGAAAATTGGATTTTCCGCAAGCCACCCTTAAGCTTGTTTGCCGGAGGGCTGTTTTTAGCAAGTTTCTTAAGCTGATCACTAATCTGTTTTTGCCGGCGGTAGAGTGTTATTCTTTGCTTCGAAAGTGCAAGGTATCTCCTTCGATCAAGCGCCCTAAGCTCTTTCTCTGATTGCATATATGCCATATGACCTTTAACGACCATACGCATCCCGCCAAATGTTGCTATCGTCTCCTTCGTAGTGACATCGGAGGCATTGAGCTGTTTGGGGCCACGGCCGGGCCCTGTGACAAGAGTGTTTTCTGTCAATAGTGTATAAGCTCCGCCGGCGCTCCCGAATTCTCCCTGGAATTTACCGTTTTCACGTGAAAAGGACACTGGGCCTGTCCGTCCGGTCGGTACGTACAGATTTTGAGTCGAAGCGAGCAAATAACCTTGCGGTGAGACATTAAGTTTTTCCCGCCATATAACCGCCCCGCTTTCAGCGTTGAGAGCAAATAAAAACGTGCCCTCAATCGGAAACAGGCCCGCTGCAAAAAACACCTTACCTGCATCGACGACCAATCCGGTCCGAACGGACGACAACGATATCATTCGTCCGTTACCCGGAGCCATGCTGTTTTCAGCAGCAACCTCATATTTCCAAATCAATGATCCGTTGTCAGTGGACAGGCAATAGACACAGCCATCATCAGAACCGACGTAAAGCCTGTTTTCAACTACAACAGGAGCCAGTCTAACAGGTCCACCAGTGAAGAACACCCATCGCACTTTCCCGGTTTTGGCGTCAAGAGCATAAACGCTGAAGTCGGCGGAGGAAGCAAAATAGACTGCATCATGGACAGCCACCGAATGAAAGGCACGGTCGTAAATTACAGTTGGCCTTAGTTGATTGTGGTTGTGCCAGAAGTCCTGGGCGGCTGGTGGCGGCCAGGCAGGCTCAGGGGCGTGGTTAGCCTGGAATCGCCAGCATTCGAAGAGCGTTGCAGGCA
>CAZWME010000610.1:0-3873 GCA_964634515.1 uncultured Pirellulales bacterium
GAAGAATTCCGGCAAGTCCGGGGATAACTGGCAGCGCTTTGATATAGGCACGGCCACGCACGCCGACCGTTATGAATTGGCTGATCTCAATGGCGACGGACGCCTGGACTTAATAACTACCGAAGAACGTTATCCCGGTCATGTGCCGAATGGTAGCTGTTACTGGTTTGAGCAAACCTCGAATCCTACCAAGCCATGGCCTCGTCACATGGTTGTCACTCAATTGTCAATGAATAACCTGGATGCGGGTGATGTAGATAGAGATGGTGATATTGATCTGGTCACCTGTGAGCACACGATGCCCTATCAAGGTAAACCTGCACCGGGTGGGATTAAGTTGGAGATTTGGGAGAATAATGGCCAGGGCCGATTCGCTGCACAGGTGGTTGACCGAGATAAGGAAAGCCATCTGGGCGTCCAGCTTGTCGACCTCGACGGAGATGAGGATTTGGATATCGTCAGCATCGCCTGGCGTGACTATCAATTCCTTCACATTTGGCGCAATGACAATAAATATTATGAAAATTGAAAAATTCTGAAAAGTTTTCAATGGCCTGTACTTTGAGGTGCCCACTGTAATCCATTTTTCTATCTTGGTAACGGAGTATTTGTTATCATATAAGCCACAGGAAAGGAAAAACACACCATGAATGACGACTTTTTGTGTCGATTCTCAATCTTCACCTGCATTATAGTGATTTCAATCTTTGGCGACCCATCATATTTGATGGCCGCTGATCTCGGTACAATGCAGGGCACTCAATGGTACCCCTATTTGCAATGGACCATAAAAAATACCACACGGAAGGGAAATGCTTTTGATGTTCTGGCAACCGTAGAATTTACACATCACTTAAGTGGTGATACACGTCGAACAGAGATGTTTTTCGTGGGCGGAGAATCCTGGGCATTCCGGTTTAACGGTACCAGGCTTGGAATATGGTCGTTCGTCACGTCCAGCGAAGACGAGGATCTCGGAGGGCATACCGGCAAAGTGATGATTGCTCCAAATCCCCGCTCTGATGCCCATGGTTTCCTCAAGAAGTTCGGCAGCAAGTGGGCTTGGGAAGGGACGAAGAATGCCTTTGTCCCACAGTTGGTGATGTGGGATTACATTACCGGAAGCAACAGTCCCCGGGTATTCCACAACAAACCGGAACTGGTGGGCCGTAAAATCAAGCAGTTCATCATCGAACATGGCTTTAATGGTTTCCACATTCCAGTAATCGGTGGACGATGGTTTGATATCAACTGCGAACGCGACAGCGTCGAATCTTCGATGAGCGAGCCTGATCCTCGCACGTTCGAAGCTTTGGAGTTGTTAATAACTAATACCCACCGGGCGGGTGGTCTGGTCCATATCTGGCCCTGGGGGGATCATCAGCGTTCTCAAACACCGAAAAGCCTAAATGGTGGGATCGACGGTGTCATCGATAATCGTTTGATGCGTTACATTGCGGCACGGCTTGGCCCCATCCCCGGCTGGAGCATGGGATATGGATTTGACCTTGACGAATGGGTGACTGCGAGCCAGGTAAAAGCCTGGCGAAACTTCATGCACCAGCATATGGGATGGAACCACTTTCTGGGTGGTCGTCCTATGGGACCCAATCATGGCATAGACCATAGCATCGATGTGCAATGGAACAAGGGACTAGATTACAGCAGCTACGAACACCACAGACCGACCTATGAAGTATATCTGGCTGCCGTACAGGCAATGCCTGACCAGCCGGCTATGTCGGAAGACCGCTTCCGCATACGCACAGGCCGCTATCCCAAGAAAGATTACAATAAAGAACTAACTCGCCGTGGTCTATATCACTCGACTATGGCTGGAGGTGTTGCCAATATCTGGGGAATTCACCCGGATATAAGCCCAGGAGGTGTGTATCCCAACAAGAGCCAAATCAAGACGTATTCAGTTTTCTTTAATGACAAGGGCCGCTTTCTCGCCGACATGGTGCCAGCAAAACAGCTTAGCAGCGATGCAGATACACGTATTCTCTTTAGCCATAATACCCAAAGCATTGTTCTTTATCGAGAGAATACCGATACTATAAATGTCGATCTTACAGGCATGGCCGAATCCCTATCGGCAGTAGCGGTCGACACCAGGAAGGCCTATTCGGAAATCCAACTCGGTGATCTAAAACCGATTGCCCTGACAATTAAGCTATCGACGGTTTCGGACTGGATAGTGGCAGTAGGAAACTTCATACAATCTACCAATCCAAGCGAAAGTCTCTCAAGTAGCATAACAGAACTATCTTTCACCGATATCTGGAATGGGCCGGATCTTAAGGGAGGACATGGCGCAATGTGGGCTGATGTTGATGACGACAGCCTGCCGGATTTGTATCTACCGTTGATTATATCTGACACCTTACCCGACCTTTTTATGCACAATAAAGGCAATGGACTGTTTGCCGAAGAAGGTGCTTTACGCGGGATTGCAGATCCGGATGGAGGTTCCCACGGAGCTGCATGGTGTGATTTGGACAATGACGGAGATTATGACCTTATCAATGGTACTACATTCGATGATAAAAGCGGTATTCAAAACGATGTATTTCGTAATGATGGAAACGGCAGATTCACGGAGGTCAAGCCTTTTATTATCGAGTCCCGCCAGGAGGCAACTCGGGCATTTATCAGTTTTGATATGGATCGTGACGGTGACCTGGATATCTTTGGTGTCAGCAACTACCAGGGTTCTGCAGATCCGCCGAACGAACGAAATGAAATCTATATAAATGAAGGTGATTTTAAATTTACTTCAATCACCACAGGAGATTTACATACGGCTCCGGCTGGACAGGGAGCGACCGATACAGACTACGATGGAGATGGCGACATAGACGTATTGGCTGCAAATCGAACCGGGCCGATGAACATCCTGACAAACGACGGCAAGGGTAATTTTACTCTCACAGATCCTGACTCAATCGGTATTCGTCACACGGCCCCGGATGGTATTACAACATCAGACATAGACAATGACGGTGATTTGGACATTTTACTAAGCGGCAGCAATGGACTCGGACATTTGTATACCAACAATGGCGAAGGTAAATTCTCACACGTACAATCATTTTCGGAAGTGGCCGGCTATATGGGCGGTTTTGCAGACCTGGACAACGATGGCGATCTGGACCTCTATTTCGCTGGTGACACCAAAGTTTTTCTTAACAATGGAAATGGCTATTATGTGCAAGGACCTGACGTGCCGGTTGTGGGTAAAAGTGATCCGCGCGGTGTGGCCTTTGCCGATATAGACAACGACGGAGATGTTGATTTTGCCTTCGGCACTAAACGGGCAGCCCGTAATTATATAGTCCGTAACGATCTTGACGGCGGTGGAAATTGGCTCAAGATTCGCTTAGTCACGGCCAACGGACAAGCAGGCGCTTTCGGGGCCAAGACAACTATCCATCCCACAGGCCGATCCGGCGGTGCGCTCCTGGCCATGCGTGAATCACAAAGTAACTGCGGCTATCTGGGCCAGAATGATCCAGTACTGCACTTTGGACTCGGACATAGAACCTGCGTTGATGTGGTGGTTATTTTTTTAAATGGGACAAAGACAACAAGATATTCTGTGGCGGCCAATCAAACTGTCCTGATCATGGGTACACCAAGCGGGAAATAAGCTGGATAAATAAAGAAACATAGAAGCCCTTGCACGTGGTATTCAGATTCGCAGACAGTAAGTATTAATGATAAATCAGGAAGTCTGGTACAATCTTGAAAAAAAGAAGAGAGAAAGCAGTAATTATGCCTTGGGATAAACTACCAGAGGGTTCAGGCTATGCTCTTACTAATCAGATGCCACCTGATTGGAAAGATACAGATTATTTAGAAAGTTCTACC
>CAZWME010000611.1:0-3872 GCA_964634515.1 uncultured Pirellulales bacterium
CGGTCATCGGTTGAACGCTCGTGATGCGGCTCTGCAGCGGTATGGGACGAAATTCACTCTCTGCGGCGTTTACTATAGAAACACCGGTCGTGATCAAATACAAGACCATAAAACAGTGATGAAGAGGATTAATTACAGATTCCTTTAGATTACATAGGGTTTTGAATTGTCTCAACATATGTCAGTCTCCATATTGACAAGTTTTCATTTCTTCAGCCTGTAAATCTTAAAGTTATCGACGGTCATGTGATTGTCAACAGTTCTAAAACCGAACCACCCATCCGTATAGGGATCAGGATCATGCACGTCATAAATCACCTCGCCGTCGCGCAGGTACGCGACTCTTTCTCCGTCGGCAATGAGTTGAATCTTTATAGGCACATTGTATTTGAGCATATATTTCTCATCGCTTAAATCATGTTCCGGTAATACCGGCCTTTCGCCGGTACCGGTATAGCGGCGAAAGCGCGTTGTACTGTTGTGGTTGGCACCATACCCGACATAATAGAGGCGAAGTGAATCGTAATTAGTAAAACGCCCCCCACGTGCCCGACTGCCGGCAAATAGATTGTCGTACGCCTTGGGATCTTGAGCCATCCAGAAGCAATTCAGATCACTGCCGCGGTCATGCGGCCCGCCTTTCTTGATGATCACGGCCTTGTATTCAATCATGATTGCCCCCTCCAGCTTTTCACGAAACCACACAGTGCAGCCCTTGGCATCGTTGATCTCAAGCTTGCCTGCGTTGACACGAACGCTGCCGCCGGGCATTTGCTCTACTACCCAGTTGCCGAGGTCCCCCTCAAAATCATCCCGATAGAGAATCTTTGACGTCACGGGTATTGACTTTACATCAATCACAATACGTCGATAGTCATATAACGATGCAATTAGATTCAGGTCTTTGACCTCCAGGATCACATGAATCTGTTTTCCCGCAGCATCTGTCGGAATTGTCACACTGGCCTGGGCCTTTTCACCATCGAGGATAGTCACTTTGCCGTCATAAGTTCCGGCCTCCGGGTAGGTGTACCAACGTATGTCCACCCTGTCCCCATCTGGATCTGTGGTGGCGCTGGCATCCAAGCGGATGGTTTGGTCGGGCTTGGCCTGACGGCGGACGATGGCGTTACTTTTATCTCCCTGAAAAGCCGCCACGGGATGATGATTCGCCTTATCGTAGGAATTCAGGCACCAGTCCATGCGACATTTAAAGTTGTTAAAGAAAGCGCGACGCCAACGCCAGACCGGGGTGAAAATATCTCTGTATTCATCGCCGTTCTCCGGATTAATCCAGTGATCGGTATCTTCCTTAAATAAACTAAAATCGCCCACCTTTTCTTCATCATTACGCACACGTATGTGTTTGGACATGTAGTTCTTGGCCTTATCCCGGGAGAAGCGTCCACTCCAGCCACCCCAATGGGGATGATCCACACTGAACAGGCCCTTGTTCACAAGACCGAGCCAAGGGATGGTACCGCCCCCTTCCAGGAAGCTTAAATGCCCGTCACCGAATTGACGTACGGGCCAGACTCTGCCCACCGGGCCGTGATTGCCCTTGATATGTTCCAGGGCCCACTGATGTTGCCCGATAAAGCTGTAGGCATAGGGCTCCCAGGTATGCGGGCCGATGGCCTTACGGTTGCCTGTATGGTTAATGGCCCCTTCATGAGATGGGCCGCCGTAACAATAGGTTTGGTAATTACTGCGTAACCAATGGATGTTCGGAAAACGGTTACATATCCATGCCCCGCAGTTGTCTTGGGCGCCGTTTTCGAAAACGCGAAGTTTGGCGACAAAGGCATCGACTTCAGACTGGCTGTGGGTGGCTTGATAATCGCGCAGGGCCTGGGCCAATGTGTTAGAGCCCGCATTGACCACGATCCACAGGGGACGCTCATCGTCTTTGGTGACGGCCTTGATAATCAGTTCCGATCCCGGACTGGATTTCCCTTCACCCACATCGTCAAAGCCATAGTCGGCCTGCCCCGTAGTAACGATGCTGTGCAAATACTCTGGTGATTGCCAGCCAGAAGCGTGTTTCTGTAAATTGGGATAGACCTTGGCATAGGCATCAATGATTTCTGTGAATAGCTCCGGATGAAGTACGCGCCGATAGGGATCTTTGGCATTGGGACGCAGATAGATACCGGAGACGGCAATCAAACCCTCTAATTCGAATTCATTGGAGCACATAATCATATGCGCCATCTGCTGCACTTCATCGGGTTCATTGCCCATGTCCGCCAGGATGATCAAGCGCGACGCCAAGGTCTGAGGCCCTCCCATTATTCCCAGCATCAGTATCAAGTACACGCCGCACGACTGGATTCGTTTCATCTTACTGTCCTTTCATAGAATTAGTATGCCCGCACTGACAACCAGATATTTTTCGCGTTTTCATTGTAAGTGGGTTCAACCGGCTGACCGTTCAAGGTGACCTTCGTTGGTTTCTTCGTCGCCCGTAGCAAGGCGTTGATGACAGGTTGACCCAGCAACTGGACGTCAAGTGCGTCCCCGTTCTTCGTTGCACAGAGATAAACTTTGGAAAGTGAGTCCAGCACCAGCTTGCCGTCACGGCGAAGGTAGCTTCCGTCGATTACGAGGAATTGCGATGCCGTGTCGGGATTGTCTCGATCGGCGCCTTGGGGCCAGGTGAACACAGTCAGATAGGCATCGGTTTCCCAACCTTCATAGATGAGATTGGCATTGCGGTGACGAATGCGACCGTCTGCCAGCAAGTTCAACCAGAGTTCCGTGACCTCGCCGTGTTGCGTGATACGCAGCCCGATCATGTCCACGGTTTCCAAGCGTTCGATTTTCGGCGGTTGCCAGTCACTTTCCTGCACAGGCATGATGGCGGTGATGAACTTGGTTCGACGCATCAGCTCTGTAGGCAAGAAGGCGGCATAGGGCATCTTGGTGTTTTGATCGTGGTCCTTTAAGCCGATTCGTTCTTCCAAGCGCATGCATTCGGGATAATCCGTCGGCAGTCCGGCGTCGGGGAAGGGCATGGGGAAGAGCGGACGCACGATGACGCTGGCGTCACCCTGGGTGATGTTGAAGTCCTTACCAGAACGTTTGCCCTCTCCGTCGTAGTGGAGCAGCCACTCGAACTGGCCGGGTTCGAAGGTCTTCAAGTCGTCGATCACCAGAATCACATCGCCGATCCACAGGAAGCTGCGGAAATTGCGGATGAAGGTGTCCGAGGTAGGCCCTGTGGCATCGGCCAGGACATAACGCAGGTCACCGGCATCAATCAAGTGTGAGACCGTGCCGTGGAATTTGGAACCAAAGTAGGTGTCCTCGGGATTCTCGGCTCTGCCGTTGAAGGTGACGACACTGTGAGCGATGCTTTGACGGTAGTAATCGTCGTATTCCGGGGTAGAGTAGCCACTCTTACCGGAGTCGATCAGCAGGTACTTGCCGCGATGGAAGAGGATAAAGGAGCCCGTGTCGGCATGGGCATGGTTCCAGGTGTAGCCTGATTTGATGCCAAGCAAGGTGGCATCTTTTTCCCAAGAGGAACGCATGGTGGCCCAGCCCATGTCCGGGAATATCTTTGAGCAAGCGACGTTGGGTAATTTAGGAATGGCCGCCATCTCTTCGGCGGTTGGTGCGTACAGCAGCTGACTGGGTGACCCGAGCATCAAGCCACTGTTGCCTGCGTCCCCTCCGCGATTGCCGCGTCCCCCACGGCACTGATTCATATACCAGAGGATTCCGGAGTTGCGGTAACCGAGGGACCAGAGCAGGGGAACGACGCCGCCACCGTTTGCCCCAAGGCTCGAATCACCAAAATCCGTTGACCAGGGCGAACCGCCGGAACGGAAATAGCTGGTGTGCATGAAGAAGTCCGCGATCTTGCC
>CAZWME010000612.1:0-3864 GCA_964634515.1 uncultured Pirellulales bacterium
GAAATAGACGGTGTGCAGTTTCGCGCCAAAACCTGGTGTCCAGCTAAGCTGCGCATCCAGAGCTACAGAATCCCCACCATCAGCCGGATCGGGGGCATAGGCGGTCTTGGGAGGAATACCAAAGCTCCAGACATCGCCTTTCCACGGACTGTTCGGTTCGGTGTCATTGACCTCGTCAACACGCCAGTAATAAGTCGTACCCGGTACAAGACCATCCGGACACGCAAATCCCGGGAAGCCAACGATAATGAACATCCCACCCTGGTTGCCAAGCAACGTGCCTTCTGCTCCGTCGTTCACATCATTAAAATTTTCGCCGAAATATATATCGTGCGAGACCGCTTTGGGGCCCGGTTTCCATGAAAGGTTTGCCCATGTATCTGTTATTAGAGCACCATCAGTCGGCGTTGGTCCCCACGCTCTTAGTACTAACTCGCCTTCCATGGCGCTGAGTATTTCGGGTTCCGACAAGGCATGGTCGTAAATCCTGACATCATCAATCGCGCCATCCCAATCGCACCCCCACCCATCTGAGCCGATGAGGACTGAGGCAGGGCTGCTGGTAATTGGGCCCATTGGAGTTTCATCGGTCTGCTCACCGTTGAGATAGCATTTCAGCATCGCCCCGTCAAACGAGCACGCGATATGGCACCACTCGTCGCGCTCCAGGTTTTTGCCGACGAAGGCCCAGGCCCTGGGAGTTGTATTGAACGTAAACGCCATATAGGGCTCAGGGCCGCCCCACCCGTATCGAACCTGATAGCTCCAACTGGGACTTGCTCCCATGTCCGCCTTGGCCATCGGCGCCGTCTCTGTGCCATTGTCCTCCGGCGCATCGGCGCCAGGTCTTATCCAGAGGGCGATGGAGGTTGGACCAGTGATAACCAGGCTGGCGTCACTGCCGCAATCGAAGTAGTCTCCGCCGGTGAGGGCTGCGCCCGTGCCATAAAATTCCATGGCTCCCCCCCGGATGCCGGGAATCCATGTGGGATTTTCCAAGTCGGGATTGTCCATGAGGGTTCCGTCGTTGCCGTTGCCGGTCGAATCGAATGCAGTTGTGCCGGAACCTTCATCGAGGGTCCAGTGACCCACAAGGTCGGCGCGTAAGCTGCTCGCCACGCTCAGTACAAGAATAAAAGAAACCAGATAAATCAATTTTTTACACATAATAATTCTCCTGTTTTGAAAGTTAAGATAACCATGATTTGGCCACACACCAAATCACTCGTTATTTTCGCTAAGCATTAAGATACTATTTATGTGAAAGTTAAATATTGAAATCAGAAAATATCTTACGGCTTGTTACTACCTCCTTCCCTTAAAAGACTGCTATATTGTTAATTGAAATGTAAAAAAACTCATCTGTGAAGAACAATATTCACATTAAAACTCAATGCTTCGTATAATACACATCCTCCTCTCTTTTACCGGAATTGAACCTGCTGGATTAGCTCAAAGCCAAAGACGCCTGGCTCTGCAGGCACGAACTCCACTAATACTAACTATATCAAAGATGCTGCTCTCCAGTCAAGGAAAATATCCACAATTATTCCTGCTTTTTAACTTCATCGAATAAAAAGCCAATTCATCCTTTTTCCCTGCTGATCCGTTTTGCTTACATATCTCGGCTTGAATAGAAGGTTTAACTAATATGCAGAGCCGGATTTACAGCACTTATCATCATCTTTTATATCTGCGATGATATAGCCCCCCTCGGTTGAGACCGAAAAGGCAAAATTACCGTCTGTTCCATCATCGAATGCAGCAAGCTTAATTTCTTCACAAACCTTCAGCACTTTATTTGGAAAAGGTTAGTATCACATCGGGCACATTGAGATGAATTCTCGCCTCGCCTTGCCAATCCAGTGGATCCCCGTCTTGATTGTATGAGGCGGCGTACGCACTGCGTTTTCCACCTGGACTCGATACTCTGCACAGGCCATTGGATGTGCTGGTATCGTTATTAAAGCTGAAATCCACCAACAGGTTGTCGGTGCCGTTGTAGGCGAATGGAGTTTGAAACTCGAACTTACGCCATCCCTTGTTGTCGATAGACTCGTTGTTTTCATACACCACCGTCCAGCCCTCTGCTTCCAGTGAGCAGTTATCGCTGCTGTATCCACTTAGATTGGTGTGCTTCATACGAATTGTCCAGTTCTCCAAAATCTGCCCGGGAACCGTCGTGACCTCAAGAGACAGGTCGATAATATTTGCGGCCCTGCCAATCTCACTTGCAAGATATATTACCTGTGTTCGGGCGTCGTGATAACTTGTGTACATTGGGTATATCCAACTTATTTTTCCCGCCCCGATAGTGACTGAGTCACTATCGCCAACAAAATCAACCCCCCATACATTGCCACAGTTAATGCTGTTATTTTCAGATTTTCCTGTGACTACTTCGACAGGCTCAAAATCATATCCTTCCTTTTTCACTGTAATAGTAAAGGTTGTGTCTGAATCGAGCCCTTTTAAGGCATATATACCATTGCTGTTTGATAAAGTTGTTAAATCTGTATCGGAGTTTCCTCCTTTTCTTTGCGCAGTAACAGAAGCGCCTTCGACGAGCTTACCTAATGAGTCAAATAATCTACCGCTGATTATCTCGCCCGTTTCAGTGGTAAAAATATTATAAATGCAAGAGGTTATAATATCATAGTCGTATTTTAAGGTGTAGATCCACCAGTCTTCTTGCCAACTGTATTCTATTGAAATGTCGGGTAACAAGTACCACATCTGCCTGGCTTCGGTAGGCATCATGTCCCAACCCATACTTAAATGGTGATATATCGTTGAAGCATTATAACCGTAGCCGTCACATAAGACGGCATGCCCGAACTCTTGTTCCGTTTCATCGAATATCCCGAAGATTACGGGATTGCCTGCGTCAAGATTCGGATTTATCATCTTCTCCAAATTCTCTCTCGGAATATTTTTAATATCGTTAGTGTCATAACAGCCTTCGATGACGTTGCTGTACTTAAATACATCGAGCAACGCGAGCTTTGCATCGTTCATGTTGGAACTTGAGCCCCACTCGGAGTATAACATATCGCAGGCGATACCGGCATCGTAACAAATGTTTCCTACAGCCTGCCTTTGGATAACCGTTGTATTGCAGCTTGGCACATTGGGCATTTTGTCCCATTGATAAGGTCCGCCATTGCCGTCTCCACCTCTTAAAAACATTGGTTCTGCAATAAAGGACGAAGAGTCGGAATCAAACCATTCAATCAAAAACTTATGCTTGCCGTCACTTTCATTGGGATCATAATCATTAGGTTCTGCAGGATATTCATGGAGACGCATCAATTGAGCTAACGTTGTTGCCAAACAGCCGCAGGGATATTTATTCGGAGCGTAATAATTATAGCAGTCATAGCCGCAGGCATCCCTCTGCCCCCAGATAGCAGTGACCAGAGGAGCAACGCGAACATCAGAGACGGTATCCGGATCCACCGCCATTAATCCGTACTCACCTTCGGGTGCCTCGGCAAGACTTATAAAATAATTCCACTTCATCTGTGTATTCGTGACTGTAGGTTGTGAGTTTACAGATAAAGGTCTGAATGTGCTCCGAATCGCCGCCATTCGCCCATTGAGGTCGTTGGTAACTAATGTCTTGAATGGACTGTCAGACGAAGATTCATAAGTACCCTCATCTGAGAAACCGATGATAGGCTCAACTAAATCATCCGCCGAGACAATCACAAAACCGGATGGCCCCAGATGAACAATATAATAAATCGGCTCGTCATATTCATTGGTGAAGGTTTCAACTCTTATCACCTCCCGGCCTAAAGCCGCCCCGAGCGGTTTAGGATCGATTTTGAGCCAGCCTTTCACTGCCATTTCCGCTTCGTA
>CAZWME010000613.1:0-3337 GCA_964634515.1 uncultured Pirellulales bacterium
GTTACTGAAAGTGGTGACCATGGTCCCTTCAATAGCTGGGGCAGGGACCGCTGGTGGAAAACATCATACAATGGAGGCCGTGATATCGAGCCGTTTGCCAAAGAACGCAGCATGCTTGATAATTATAAAGTCACCCATATCCGCAACAATCGTTTTGCCCATCCCGGCGGCCATTCCTGGGGCATCGACCTGGATGACGGCTCGTCCAATTATCATGTTTACAATAATCTTTGTCTCGGAATGGGGGTAAAGCTTCGTGAAGGTTTCTTCAGGCGGGTTGAAAACAACATCATTATAAACGGCTTCGGCGGCTTCCACATCTGGATGCCGGATTGTGACGATGTGATATCCCGCAATATCTTTATCAGCGACAAACCTTATCAGTTTATCCGCGCCAATCCTGAGTACGCTAAGGAATTTGACTATAACATTTTCTACAGCGACGAAGGTATGCCCATGATAACCGGCGTGGGCAGGCCGATGACACTCAAACAGTGGCAGGAAAAAGGTTTCGATCGTCATTCGGTTTTTGCAGATCCGCTGTTCGCAGATACCGACAACGGCAACTATCAAGTAAAGCCTCAATCGCCCGCATTGAAGCTTGGTTTCAAAAACTTCGATATGAATAAATTCGGTGTGATAAAGCCGGCCTTTCAATTAGAGGCAAGCAGAGAACCACGTCACTTCAAACCTGCACCGACTAAGGCTGAATCAGTGTCCGCACGCAGGCCGGTTCTTGTGACCTGGCTTGGGGCCACTATCAAGAATCTGATTGGTGAAGCTGAAAAGTCAGCAGCAGGTTTAGGTGCCGAAACTGGAATACTGTTTGTAGAAGTTCCTGCTGATAGTATGGCTGCTAAATCGGGCTTTCAAACTGGAGATGTGCTGCTAAGAATAGCCGGCGAATCCATTCATTCAATCCGAGACCTTAACCGCCTTCTAAAACGATATTCAGGCAGGAATGTCCGTGTAGTTGTTTTTAACGCAACAGAGCGTACATTCAGGTTAATCCTGCATAATTAATTTCGGTTTGCTCACGGCAATTTGTGCTAATGAAGCTCCCATGGCGCCCAGAAATTACCTGTTGCTCTTCGGCCGAAACGTATAGGTGGTCGTCCAGATTCAAAGGCTCCCAGGTCAGGCGCTTTTCCAGCATAATCATCATTAAAGTTTGGAAGTTTCACTCCCGAATCAACAACCGGATTTGGGACTGATATTACCGGGTCGGTTAAGGTAACGGTTTTATCTCCCTGCTGCATCGGAACTTTACCCCATTTGATTTTAGTCGTGGTCGATGATGGAAAAAATTCTAAGCCATACGATTGTATAAACGAGGGATTGCCTCGAATACCGTGCCTTTCTTTGGCGATACCTCTGTCCATACCCGTAAAAAGGTCGTAGTCAAAATCGCAGGGTGTATCGACCTCTCGTGAAGATGTCAGCCTGCCCGGACAGTCAAAAATATTGTTTCGCGTAACTGTGTTTGGATTGACATGGCCGCTGAAAACATGAAATGCGCCTTTCGGTTGAATGGCCGTGTTATGAAAAACGAATATCCTTCCTCCTCCGAACTCGTCACGCTGGCCCACTTTTATCATGCTCCCCCCAAGGGGATCCCGATGAGTACGGCGGCTTTCTCCGAAAACATTGCGAAAAATATATAGAGGCCCTTTTGATGTGCATGCGGTGGCAATATGTTGGAACGTTTTTTCGATATAGTTGTTCCATATCCGAACATTCATATTTGCGCCTTCGCTTTCAATCGCATCATCCCAGACGTTCGCAATAATGTTTCCGTAAATGTCCGAGTCGCGGTTGGGGCTTCCGACAAAACTGAAATTGGACCCTCCGCCGATGGCGTCATTGAAGCCGTGGTCTTCTGTTGACCGAATTTCATTGTAGCGAATAACGTTTCCACCGCTTGAATTTATCAGGGTGATCGCCTGAGGTCCGGCCGGGTGACCCGTGTCCCAGTCGTTAGATCCGCCCCGCGGATTCTCAATTAAGTTGCGTTGAATGGTTAGGTTGCCCGAAGCACGTTCAGCGTAGATTGCGCTGTCTGTGTTGCCCTGGTTACCGTAGGTCTTTGGGCCCCCTATCCTTCCCCAGAATGTGAAATGGCAATCTTCGATGACATTGTCATGCCGCTTTGATTTAATTAATACACCGTGAATTGCAGCGTTTCTGAATTTGACTCCGCGAAGGATGACATAATCGGCATCTATAACGCAGGTGTACTCTTCTGCATTGCGAACGTCAATAGTTACTTTTGAACCTTCTGCCGGCGTAACTAAGTGATAACCTTTCGATGAGCCGGATTCGGTAATAACTATTGGTTTTGAGTGGGTCCCGTTTTCTAAGTAAGTTATCTTCCCAATAGGAAAACTATCATTTTTGGTTTTGCATGTTAGTTCGTGGTTTTTATTATTAAGGATAATTTTTATGTTGTAGGCCGTGTTCGGTGTCAAACCGACAATACTTCCACGATACTCATTATCACGTGGATCATGAACGAGAGGATAACCGTCTCGCCACGCTGATGTTCCGCTTTGCCTGAACCGGACATTGCACCGGTCAGGGTCAGGCGATTTGAAATACAACCCGATGCATTCATACGTGGAAACGGCATAGAAATTGTTTTCGTCAGCACTGTAAGAATTTGGAATATTCGTGGTAAGCAAAAGAAACAGCAGTAATAGGTTGTTTTTGTGTATCAATGAGTTCATAATAGGCATTTCCTTTGGACTATCAATATGATTGTGTTCATAGATTTTTTTAGCTGTTCTATGATAACACACTTGCCTCTAAAACACAAACTCGCTGGTTGCTTTTGCCGAATGCTTTCGCTAAAACCGAAGCTCTTAATTTAACGACCCTTGCCCGGCCAGACCCAGTTTACAAGATCATCACTCCAGGCAATCGCCAGACTGGCTGACCCGTGGGCCCGCTGAATCTCAAGTCCCGCTTTGGAAGAGCCATGGAAGAACATTATATATTTTCCCACAGCGGGCTCATCCATCAGATTTATTACAGTTGCTGCCGTCAGCCTACCTTGTGACCACGGCCATTGCTTCTGTCCGAGCGTCAGTTGCTGTACATCGGGCCCCCATGATTTCGGATCTTTCGAGCGTTTGACGCCGATACCGTTTGATGGTGAGTGAAACATCACATATTCCTGACCTTGTCGAATTATCGTCACATTCTCTCCGGCCCGGGTATGACCGACATAGGTCCAGTTGTTCAGGTCGTATGAATACGACATGCTGGCTCCGTTTTGCTTATAGAAGCACCACCACTTTCCTTTTTCCTGCTCATCGGCCAGAAGATATGGATCAAT
>CAZWME010000613.1:3347-3862 GCA_964634515.1 uncultured Pirellulales bacterium
TGCGCCCCATTTTCTCCCGGGGTACATGATTGCCTTTTACTCGGAGTAATTCAGCCTCGGACCAGTTCTTCAAATCCCTGCTGCGCATAATCCATATCCGGCTGTCCTTAGTGCCGAATGTCTCCCTGTTTGGTGTGGGATAAGTTTGCAGGCATATTATCCATTCATCGTTATAACGGATAATATTGCCGGGACTACTATAGTTCAGGTTGCGGTCACGGGCGGTAATAATCTCAGGAAATGTCCAGTGCACGAGATCGCCGCTCTTACTGTAGGCTGTCATATTGTAGTAACCGCCATCAGCCGCTGCCTCTGACAGAGTGAAATATAGATGGAAATTACCACTATGATAAACGACAGCAGGGTCACGAAATCCATATTTATTGCCGCCCCTGAAAATGACAGGTGATGTTATTTTCGAAAAATCAACCTTCTCCTTCCCGTATAAGACAGGTCCGCAAATCAAAGACAAAATCAACACAAGTTTAGCAATAGTTGACATTATTGATACTCCG
>CAZWME010000614.1:0-3861 GCA_964634515.1 uncultured Pirellulales bacterium
CCATAAATCCTGTCGAAAGATTACTCCCTATGTCGTCTGAGTAATCTATACAGGGGACGATGCCCCAATCGCAAGGCGATGGACTACATTGACCAAGGGTATATATAAGTAAATTTTGATCTTGGTCTTCAAAGATGGCAAATGCGGCAATGCCACCTGACGATTGATTAATATTCACCCATGTCCCTATTAAGAAACTGCGATTTTTCGGTGCAGGGATTTGGTACAACTCTGTCACTTCCGAGTCACTCAAGATCCTGTTGTAAATACGAACATCGTCTATGTCACCCAAGAAGAATTCTGAAATAGAGTAGTATCCCCCGGCACCAATTGTAACCGGATCATCATTAAGAAGCGGCGAAGGCATAGTGCTCCACTCATACGTTAGATTTCCGTTGATGTACCCCTTGAAACCGGCCGGGCCAAAAGTTACTGCAATTTGAAAGTATTCGTTAAGTGGCACTGCTACAAGATCTATGGGAGAGACTGCATTACCGGAAGGAAGCTGGTGCACGTAAGAGGCAATACCGGGAAAATAGCTGTCCTGGTCATTTATTCTTATGGTGTAGTTTCCAAAATAGAAACCTTTTGAGATAAGCCAATTTTCCTTACTATAGTCTGGGACTTTAACCCACATGACAATACTGAATTCGGTCAGATCAAAACTGCTCTCATTCGGGAGAGCCACATAGTCATCGATGCCATCGCAGGAGAGAGCGCCATTGGGATTGCCGTAGTGGTCCTCTGAGAAAGCAGCTCCACCCATTATAGTGCCGTTATTTCCATTACCTGACTCGTCGTTGGCGTTGCCGTTGAATGGATAGTGGGCTACCAAGCCGTCACTTAAGTCGGCCTTAGTCTGGCCGGCCATAAAAGGTATCACGATAAACACAGCCGCACAAATTGTTATCATTTTAATCTTTGACATCCTTTTGCTCCTTTCGTAATTAAATGTGTTTGATAACTAAGACTTTCATTCCACTGACGTCCTAAATTGAACTCTTTTACGTTTAAGCTTCGGACACGTTTAAGCTAAAAAACGAGTTATCCGGGGGTGGAAGCTTGAAAAGCAAATAAGGCACGCTTACTCACCCTCATTCTCTAACAACAAAATGTTTGAATACGACAAAAATGTCAACAGAAAATCCCCTTCAATGAGAATATTTTTTCAGGAACATCAAATAAAGCATGAAAAGCCTTATTAGACCAGCTCAGGATTTTCTATAGGGCAGCTCAAAAAGGTGTTTTATCGTTCTACAATAGACGTTACTCAAGTCTTGGGTATCTGAGGTAGGGTTGGGGGATTTTAAGGCAAAAAAGTATAGATTTGCGTAATGTTATTTGATATAATATCTACTTGTTAAAACACATTCACAGGGCTGAGGTTATCTCGCTTTTTCCTCTCCCTCCGCACCTCGGCCCTGTATCCTTTATTTTCAGTGCAATTGTAAAACGACGGTACGTTTATCTACGAGAGAGGCTTATCATGATTCTCAACACATAGCAGAACAGAAACGCCCCTGATGCAAAGAGTTCTAACGAAGCTGCCATATAGCGATCCGTTGAATAATGATGAATGATTTTGTATGTATCGTAAAGGATTGCAGCACTGGCTAATCCCACCATAACCACAGAGAAAAGAAGCCCTACACCGAATCGGACAATTGCGATTTTCGGCAATACGCGGGTGGCCGGGATGATGTATGAAATTGCTGAAAACCAGGTTCTGGAACGGAGTGCAATGGTGGCGGTGTGCCCAAATAGCATGAGAAAACAGGTTCTCGACACAAATGCCGGGCCTTTTTTGTGTTTTTGTGCAGCAGGGCGT
The DNA here is from genome assembly GCA_964634515.1 of uncultured Pirellulales bacterium. Taxonomy (GTDB): domain Bacteria; phylum Planctomycetota; class Phycisphaerae; order Sedimentisphaerales; family Anaerobacaceae; genus NIOZ-UU13. The sequence goes on from CAZWME010000614.1 coordinate 1,829, forward strand.
GTTAAACCTGCCGGAATTTTGTTGAAATTGAGGTGAAATCTTTGTATTATTGGATTTGTGTCAAGGAGGAGTACTTACGTGAAATATCACAGCGCGCAAAAGCACCATTTATGAACTCAAATGGGAAATCTCGGTCTAATGTAATTCACCTTGATGATGACTTAACATTAATTAAGATACATTTTGAGGAGTTGTAATCTTAACACACTGGCAATCTGTGTAATTACGAATTTATGAGCAGTAAAGGAGATATAAAAATGAAAAACATAGCTATCCCCATGTGTGGCCTTATTATGGCCTTGATCAGCGGAAGCTGTCATCGGAATGACCATAATATCCCAGTATCTGAGGGTATATCTTCTCAGGTGCAAATCTCTCAGACTCTGACGCTTTCAGGGAATCAACTTATATTACTGGATTGGGATGGAGGAATTCCAACAGGAGCCAAAGTCGTTCGCAAGAGACTTGTATCTGACTCAGGAGCTGAATTTGATATCCATTTTCCCAGCAATGAGGCTGGCGATAATACAATAGACTATGTCTCTTCGGGTGCAGGCGGGAAAGGAACTCTGGTTGGCTTTGAAATAATGGACTACAAGCTCTTTTCTTTGAAATTCACACTTGTTTCTATAGATGGAACGACAGGATCTAACTTATCACAAGAATTAGTTGTTGGGGCCTTAATAGGCCCAATCGCTGATGGTAAGCTTTCCGGTTATACACCAGTACCACTCAGCTTTGCTTCTGGAGGAGCCACGGCAGTTTCGAGTGTACCCGTTTCGGGTGCAAGAAAGATATATCAAATTGGTTTTCACGCCCATTTGGCTAAATCAGAGAACTGGAATCCTTCAGGTAGTATGGTTACGATCCGAGTAGAGCCTGTTGAAAACACTCCTACACCACCATGGCCTTATTATTTCAATTTGTATCCCGATTAAAGTGGAAAATTGGGGAGGTCTGTGATATTCAATAGGCTGGCTTAGATAGTTATCTATGAGCAATGAACAAGATGCTACAAATCATTTCTGGCTTTGTAGTTGTTCTTGAACCTCTTTGAGCTTGGTCTCAGTTTCCTTGTTTAAGGATACTTTTTCAAGGACCTTCTGAATAAGAATACGGTACTGTTGCCTTATTTCTGCTCCTGAGTAATTGGAGTGTTTTATCAGCCTAAGTGAATTCTCGATTGGCTCAGGAAGAGCATCTCTTACATAAATGAAAAGTAATATTGTGAATAGGTATACAATAAAAAAACCTCAAAACTGCTTTAGTTGTCTTCTCGTATATCAAGGTATTATTCGAGGCGACACCGTCCATTCACCAAGGTATTATTCGCGGCAATACTTCCCATTGAGCGGTACTGAAATGAAATACCCATAATCCGCTTTCAGGTGGTATTGCATAAATCAAGCTACTTGTATCTAATTCGTACAAAAAAGGCCAATTAAAGTAAAGCCAACCCCCGGGTTCGACCCACTGACCCGTGGTGATATTGTAATTCATTACAGGTGACGTTGAGTAGAAGTAAACGAAGTTATTCTCGTCTAATGAATAACCAATATCAGGTACACCCGGCAACAATACCCATCCGGAAAGAAAATAACTTGCCGTGGTGAAATGGATTTGAGTTTCGGCGTCCGTGTCCATCACAGCGGGAATGCCGTCTGCGTTGGTCGTTATAACACAGTGGTTAATACTATACCCACCTTCATAAAGTGTCTCCGGTGAAAGAGTAACCGGACCGTACGAACTTGTGTTATAAGGAAGCCCATCTATATCATAAGATAATCCTGTTCCACTCACCGGCTCTATCCAAATATTAATGGTATAGTCGGGATTGGTTGCCGCATCAAACTGCAAAGTACATTCCAAAGGCACATTAACCGCATCATGCAGAGGATACAGAAGTTGCGGTTCCTGGGTAACGTATGGTATGGGATCGCCGTTAGGAAGCTGATAATCAACGCTGGTAGAATCAAACCCGCTTGCATAGTTGACTGTGAAAGTGTAAGTTCCTGGGCCAAAGCCATCCCACG
>CAZWME010000615.1:0-3859 GCA_964634515.1 uncultured Pirellulales bacterium
TTGGCCTTAGCTCGGTTACCGGCGGTTCGGGCATGATGTACTTCGATGATATTCGTCTGTATGCTAAGTAGTCGCAAACACCATAAACAGAAAACTGATAATTTTTCAGTAGTTGATTTAATAAATTTTGAAAAATAACCACCAGAGTTTGGGAATATGGGAGTTTGGCTTGTGGCCAAAATATGATTATTGTAACTTTATTAAAAGAGGACTAATTATGTCTAAGAAACTGATTTGTTTAATCTCTATTGTTCTGGTACTCGGGCTGTTCAGTGACGTCTCAGCGGAACTGATAGGACACTGGATGTTTGATGAGGGCTCCGGTGATGTAGCATTTGACATTTCCGGCAACGGTAACGACGGCACCATCAATGGCGCCCAAAGTGTACCCGGTGTCGGAGGTAGTGCGCTGGAATTTGATGGGGTGGATGATTATGTTGAGACCCCCATAACAGACGTTCCTGTGGACGGAACGGTTGCGGCCTGGATTAACACGACCTCCGGGGATGTGCGTCAGGCCGTGTTTTCCTCTCACAACAGCGAGGAGTTCCGATTGCAGCTAAACTATCGACCCGGTACGGGGGGACCAACCCGGGGATTCCTGGGACTAAACGTGCTATATGGCAGCTTAGCCGCCTATACGGATATAGGCAGCGAGATGTATGATGGATCCTGGCATCACGTCGCCTTTGTGTGGGAGGGCGCAAGCCCCACCATCAGGGTCTATTGGGACGGTCAGGAGAAACCAGTGACCTATGCGGGACAAAACGTTTGGGAGGGTAACTACAATAGAACTGCAGTCCACGTCATCGGTCGTGAGGACCTGAACAACAGTAATTATTTCTTCGACGGGCAGATTGACGATGTGCGCATGTACGACCATCCCCTGTCGGAGATTGAGATTCAGGCTGCCATGAACAACGCAGGCGGAAAATGGCCTTTCGCCTTCGGTCCGACTCCCAAAGACGGCGCCTTGCATGTGGATACCTGGGTGAGCATGAGCTGGGGCTCGGGGGCGTTTGCTGCCTCGCACGATGTATATATAGGTGATAATTTTGACGATATAAACACCGGAGCTGAAGGTACATTCCAGGGCAACCAGACAGCTACGTTTTACGTTGCTGGATTCCCCGGATTTGCCTATCCGGATGGTCTTTTTCCCGGAACGACATATTATTGGCGAATCGATGAGGTCAACGACGCCGAGCCGAACAGCCCCTGGAAGGGTGACATCTGGAGCTTTAGTATTCCTCCAAAGACAGCATACTTTCCGGACCCGGCCGATGGAGCAGAGTCTGTAGGTGTCGATGACAGCCTCAACTGGACGGCAGGTTTCGGTGCGAAATTGCACACCCTTTACTTTGGCGAGACCTTTGATGAAGTGGACAATGCAGCAGGAGCGCTGCCACAGGGAGCTACGACCTATATTCCCGGTGCGCTTAAAATGGCCAGGACTTACTACTGGCGTGTCGATGAGTTTGATGTTCTCGAAACGTACAAAGGTGATGTCTGGAGCTTTACAACCGAAGGCGCAGTTGCGGCACTTGAACCGGCTAATAGCGCTGTGGACGTAACACAAACACCTGTTCTCACATGGGCACCGGGCTTAGGTGCTTCACATGAAATCTATTTTGGCGCCGATGAGGCCTCTCTGGAGTTAAAAGGCAACGGCAACCTTGGTTCCGAGAGCTATGATCCCGGACAACTCCAGTGGAATACTACCTACTACTGGCGGGTTGATGAGGCCAATAGCGCCAAACCCGACAGCCCGTGGACTGGTCCTCTCTGGAGCTTCACTACGGCCAACTTCCTTATCATTGACGATTTTGAGGCTTACAATGACCTTGATGAAGGCCAAGCGGGTTCCAACAGGATATATCTTGCCTGGGCGGACGGATTCGACAACCCGGCAATAAACGGTTCTACCGTTGGTCATTTAGATCCTCCATTTGCCGAGCAGACTATCGTTCACAGTGGCAATCAATCGATGCCGATGTCCTATGATAATGCCGTTGGAAAGTCCGAAGCGACTTCTGTCTTGACTTCCAATCGTGACTGGACAGTCAAAGGTGTCAACACACTGACGATTTGGTTCAGAGGCGAATCAGCTAACGCCGCTGAGGCTTTGTACGTTGCCCTCAACGGCAACGCAAGGTTCGATAATGATAATCCGGATGCAGCACAGGCAACTGCCTGGACGCAGTGGAATATCGACCTGACGCGCTTTGCCGACCAGGGTGTCAACCTTGCAAATGTAAATTCGATTACTCTTGGCCTTAGCTCGGTCACCGGCGGTACAGGTATAATGTACTTTGACGATATCCGCCTGTATCCACCTGCAGAGTAAGCAGAGAATTGGCTGTATAAGTAAAAGTATGTAGTAGTTTTGTAAATTCGGGGCTGATACCGAGCAAATTCGGTATTAGCCCCTTTTTTCAATGATTATCGATTAATGATTATTTGGGGTGTGCGGTGTTCCACAATGTCGGTAACGTTTTTTTCTTTTATTCGCAAGCTGTATGTGTTAAACTACCTGTGCTTTTGTTAAGGAAAGAATGCCACAGAAAGGATGCTATGAATCAGCCGAATGCACAAACCTACAAAGACAGAATAAAAGTTTCCGGCGAATATGAAGCGGCGGTCATTCAGGACAAACTAAGCGTAGCCGGGACGAGATTTCACTTCATCGGCGCAGGCGGTATAGGGATGAGCGGGCTTGCACAGCTTCTGATGAAAAACGAGGCGATTGTAACCGGCTCGGATGAAACACTAACCGAAGTTATAGACGAACTCAGGGACAGGGGAGCTGAAATAACAATCGGCCACCGGGCAAGGAACCTCAAGGTGGGAACGAATTCGGTTGTTATCTCGGCGGCAATAAAAGAAGATAATCCGGAATTGAAATTAGCACGGCAACGGGGATACAAAGTCTATAAATACGCCCAAATGTTAGGGCAGTTAATGGACTGCTATGAGGGTATTGCAGTAAGCGGCACCCACGGCAAAAGCACAACGAGCGGATGGCTTACCTACGTGCTCAAAGAAGCCGGCCTGGAACCAAACTTTATCATTGGGGCCTTAGTCAGCCAGTTAGGCAGCTCGTCGGAGGCCGCGGATGGTAAATATTTCGTGGCCGAGGCGTGTGAGTATGACAGGAGCTTCCTGAGCTTAAAACCTAAAATCGCCTGCATACTGAATGTCGAGCAGGACCATCTGGACTATTATAAGGATGAAGATGAGATAGTCGAAGCTTTCGGCGAATTCGCCCTTGGCCTAAAGCCGCAGGGCGTGTTGATTGCCAACGGCCGGGATGAAAACGTAGAAAAAATTATCCGCCGAACTGAACGTCAACTGCATTGTGAGACTTTCGGGCTGGATGAAAATTGCAATTTTTACGCCGGGAATATCTCATTAGATGACGGCCTTTATACCTTTGACGTTTATCATAATGGTACACTATTGGGGGCAACCAGGATTTCGGTGCCGGGAAAGCATAATATTCTAAACGCATTAGCGGTAACAGCAATAGCAGTCAACGCCGGGCTGGAGCCTGAACTGGTACTCGAATTACTGCCCGGCTTTACAGGCATTGACCGCAGGCTGATGCTGAAGGGTCAGTTCGGCCAAATTACGGTCATTGACGACTATGCTCACCATCCAACAGAAATAAGGGCATCGCTGCAGGCAATAAGGCAGAAGTATCAACCGAGACGAATCTGGTGTATTTTTCAGCCGCATCAATACAGCAGAACAAGATTTTTGCTTGATGATTTCGCCGAAAGCTTTAAGCTTGCCGATATAACGATTGTGCCGGAGATTTATTTCGTCCGTGACTCGCAGGCAGCCAAAAAAGAGATTA
>CAZWME010000616.1:0-3856 GCA_964634515.1 uncultured Pirellulales bacterium
CGCAAAACAAGTATTGCTCAACTGGACAAGGCTGCCGAGGCTCCGGTACTGAAAATTGCATCCGTCAAATCGCGTGTAAAAATTGCTTCCATCGAGCTGCTGCGGGGAGAGAAAAACTTCTTTGTTCGCACCAGAAGCACCGATGGTGCCGTCGGTGTTGCCGTAACCAACAGTCGCGCCGCATATCTCTACCCGATTTTGCAGCAGTTGGTTATCCCTTATTTCATCGGCAAAGACGCACGCGATCTCGATTCACTCATCGATGGAGTGTATAGATATCGGAGCAATTACAAACTGTCGGGTCTGGCATTGTGGTGCTGTGTTGCATGGGTGGAATTCAGCCTGCTCGATTTACTCGGACGAATCGCGGACAAGTCGGTTGGAGAACTGCTTGGCGGTGTGTTACGTCGTGAAATTCCCATCTACGTTGCCAGCGGTAATCGCAATACCACACCTGAGCAGGAAGTTGCTGTTCTGGCTGAGCATATAGAGCGTACCGGCGCCAGGGCGATAAAGTTTAAGGTTGGCGGACGCATGAGCGACAACGCAGATTCCATTCCAGGACGTTCGGAGGGTTTGATCCGCAAAGCCCGCAAAGCACTCGGTGACAAAATCACCATATACGCCGACTCGAATAGTTCTTATGACTGGCGTAAAGCTATTGAGATTGGCAAGCTCATGCAGGACTATGGTATCAATATGTTCGAAGAGCCCTGTCCATTCGACCACCTTGAGGAAACCAAACGTGTTGCCGAGGCACTTTCAATTCCGATATCCGGCGGAGAACAGGAAGCCAGCATGCGCCGTTTTCGATGGATGATTCAAAACAACGCCGTGCAAGTCGTCCAGCCGGACCTTCATTATTACGGAGGCTACATTCGCGCAACGCGTGTGGCGCGCATGGCCGCAGAGGCGGGAATGTCCGTTATCCCCCACATGTCCGGCGGCGGCGTCGGATATGTCGATGTGCTTCACTTCTCTTGCTGTACACCGAACATCGGAGATTTCCAAGAATACAAGGGTGATATTTCTCGAACAGGCCCCTGGTATGACCCTCCTCTGAGACTCAGGAACGGCGCTATTAATGTTCCTGTCGGGCCGGGTCTGGGTATCGCCGATGTTTCCGATTTGCTTCGCAACGCCAAACCAGTGGGATAATTCATCTCGCAGAATTAAACAGTTTACCGGGTATGATATAGTCAGTCAGATAATCCAAACTTTTCTTGTAATCCGAGTTCTCAAGTTCATTGAGTTTACATTTTGCCTGATTGATATAATAAAGAGCTGTTTGCCGGGTCATGCTTAGGGCATTTGAATTAACATACATCCTTCTTATTTTTTCAAGTCTGTTTTTATCTATTTCAGACTCAAACATCCTTTTTATTTCCTGTCTTTCCGTTTGGCCGACAGCATCAAGCAGGTCCAGCAAAGGTAAAGTCATATCGCCGGCAACCACATCCTGACCGGGATGCTTGCCAAGGGTACGCTCCTCACTGATTAAATCCTTACAATCATCTATAATTTGAAAGGCTATACCGAAGTTCAGCCCGAAACCCTTTAATGTTGTCTGAACAGTCTGGTTATGATTGCCTAAAATGCCCCCTGCGTGGCAGCAGGCCGCGAGCAAAGAGGCTGTTTTTTTTCTTACGATGGTAATATAGTGATCTTTAGATAAATCCAAATTACCCCGTTGATAAACCTGAATCAGCTCTCCCTCGCACATCGCGTGTATTGCCTGGGATATACAATCAAAAACATCCGGATTTCTGCATTTGCCTATCAGGTCAAAAGCCTTGGAGTAGATATAGTCACCGAATATAATAGAGATATCATCTCCAAGCTCGGCATTAATACTGGGTTTACTGCGACGCATAGTCGCCCCATCAAGAACATCATCATGAATTAAAGAAGCTCTGTGTATTAACTCCACAGCACTTGCCAGCATGATAAGTTCATCGTGGTTACAATTAGTATTTTTACCAGCAGCCGCCGCTTTTTCCGAAAGAATAACAAGTGCGGGCCTGAGCTTTTTTCCGCCAGATTGCAGCAGTGAGCCGCTCATTGCCTGAATTGACCGGTTTTTTGATTCCTTAACAGAGGCCTCTAAAATACCTTCCATCGCTTCAAGGTCATCTGCAATTGGCTGATAAATCTCTTCGAGCTTCATTTATCCTGGCCCTTTAAGGAATCTTATACCCAGTGCTTATGATTAAAATTCGTCATAGAAGATATCGTCAGGGCTAATTCCTTTTTCCTTAAGGACTCTGGTAACGGCCTCAATCATCAGCGGCGGTCCGCACAGAAAAGCCTGCCGCCGGACGTCGGGCTCCAGGTACTTATCAGCCGACAGGTGAATGAAGCCCGTCTCTCCATCCCATTTCTCGTCTTCACCGAGCTTATCGGAAAGTGCATAGACCACATGTAAATTGGGATGCTTTTTGGCAAGTTCCTCGAATTGTTCGAGGTAGAACACATCGTGCGTGGTGCGGCAGCCGAAGAAGAGCCAGCAGACACGGTCAGGCCACTTATTGTAAAGGGTATAGATGATATTTCTCATAGGTGCCATACCGCAGCCGCCCCCAACGCATACGATTTCCACGGACGGGTCCTCGTTGAGCCAGAATTCGCCGTAGGGGCCCGTAAAGCTGATGAGGTCACCCGGACTTACGTTGTGCAGATAGGTAGAGCCGACCCCACCGGGAACTAATCTTACAACAAGCTGGACAATATTGTTTTCATATGCGGGCGAGCTGATAGAATAGGCACGAAATTCGGGACCATCCGGAGACGGGGCCTGGACCTGAACGTACTGGCCCGGACGCTGTGAAATCTCCGAAGGCTCATCGAGCCGCATGCATATCTCTTTTATATCGTAAGTCAGCTCTTTAGAACTCTCCACCTTGGCGGTGAACATCTTGACATCGAGAAGCTCGGCGGGTATCCTAACGTAGATGTCCTCGCGAATCTTGACCTGGCAGGCCAGACGAACGTTCGAGCGTATTTCCTTACGGGTCAACAAGGGAGTCTCGGTTGGTAATACCGGCCCGCCGCCCGATGTTATTGTTATTTTGCAGTGTCCGCACGTGCCTCTGCCGCCGCACGCAGAAGGTATAAAGATATCGTTTGAGTAAAGGGCGGCAAGCAGGGTCTGGCCTCCGTTGACCTCCAATGGTTTTTCACCGGCGTTGATATCGAGCTTGCAGATACCGTAGTTTATCAGCAGGCGTTCGGCGACCATCAGCAACGCCGCCAGCGCCATTGCCAGGCCTGCAAAAGACAATACGGACCACAAATAAACCATTAACTACTCCTATTGGATGGACACCATTCCCGCAAAGCCCATAAACGCCATTGCAAGCACGCCTGTAACAATCATTGCTATAGGCACGCCCTGGAACGGCTCGGGGATATTACTATATCGCATCTTCTGTCTCAGACCGGCCAGCAGTACAATCGCGACCGCCCAGCCGATGCCTGCTCCAAGGCCGAAGCCGACAGACTGAAAGAAACTGTATTCACGGATGATAATAAACAATGAGGCCCCGAGAATCGCACAGTTGACCGTAATCAGTGGCAAAAATATACCTAATGCAAAGTACAGCTTCGGGCTGAAACGTTCTACAAACATCTCAACGAACTGCACAAAGGCCGCTATAACTGCTATGAAGACGATAAACTGCAAATGTACAATGCCGAGAGGTACTAAGATAAAATGATAGATTACGTAATTCAGTATTGTTGTCATAATCATAACGAAAGTGACGGCGGTGCCCAGACCGCGCGAGGACTTTATCTGGCCCGCGCATGCGATAAACGAACACATACCGAGAAAGTTCGTCAGCAGGATATTGTTCGT
>CAZWME010000617.1:0-3840 GCA_964634515.1 uncultured Pirellulales bacterium
ACATCTGGTTTTAAGTACGCTCCACACAAATGACTCTGCGAGCGCTATAACCCGCTTGATTGATATGGGTATTGAGCCTTATCTGGTTTGTTCTTCTGTTATTGGGATAATGGCACAAAGGCTGGTAAGGATTATCTGCCCGCAGTGCAAGGCCCCCTACACACCAGGTGAAGAAGAGCTGGAAGTATTTGATGCCCAATCACAGCATCGTAAAGAAAATCTATATCAAGGCAAAGGATGCCCGAATTGTATCGGTACAGGATATGTGGGGCGAGAGGGAATATTCGAATTGATGGCGATTGACGATGAGATAAGAGAGTCGATTATGGCCAATGTCGGTTCAAATCAGATAAAACAGATAGCCATAAAAAAAGGTATGTTTACGTTACGTCAGGATGGCCTGAGAAAAGCATTCTCAGGTGAAACAACTATTGAAGAAGTTCTGCGTGTGGCACAGGATGCGGCGGTATGATTTATTAAGGAATGATAATACATGCCTCTATTTAAATATATAGAGTTAAACAGTACAGGGCAGAAGAAACGCGGAACGGTCGATGCGGCTTCAATTGCAGAGGCAAGAAGGACACTTCGTACGGCCAAAGTACATCTTCTGGAAATCACAAGTGCGCAGAAAGATATTCATCGGCAGCTCGGCCCCGGCTCAAGGACTATCAGCTTTCGCAGGATAAAACAACGGGATGTCTCGGTTGCCACAAGACAACTGGCGACCTTGCTGCATGCGGGCATTCCGCTTGTGCCCGCCTTGTCCGCTTTGGTTGAGCAGCTATCGGCTCAGCCTTTGGAAAAAGTCTTTGCGCCGATACATGACAGGGTTAATGAAGGCATACCGCTGGCAAAAGCCATGGCTGAATATCCGGCTGTTTTCTCGGAAGTCTTCGTCAGCATGATAAGGGCCGGGGAGGCTACTGGTACTCTGGAAAATGTCCTGCTGCGGTTGGCTGAAATAGCGGAACGACGCACTAATCTTACTAACAAGGTAAAATCTGCCATGGCTTATCCGGCATTTATGGCAATCGTTGGTGTAAGTGTCATAGGTTTTATATTTACATATGTAATTCCCAGTATTACAAAACTGTTTCTTGAGATGAATCGTCAGCTTCCCTGGCCGACTGTTATGTTAATGAGAACAAGTAATTTTATTCAGAATTACTTCTGGCTTTTAATAATTATGCTGATTGTAATTATAATTGCCCCGATATTCTGGTCAAAGACGACAAGAGGACGGAGAGTTTGGGACCAAATAAAGTTGAAATTACCGCTGTTCGGTAATCTTAATCTAAAGATAGCAATATCCCGCTTTTCACGAACATTAGCGGTGCTTTTGGCCAGCGGGCTTTCAATCGTTGAAACACTTGACCTTTCCAGGCAGGTGATAGGTAATACGGTCATTTCCGACGTAGTTGACCAGGCCAGGAATGCGATCAGCCATGGGGCGGGTATCGCCGAATCATTCCGAAGAAGCGGAGTTTTTCCACCTATTGTTATTCATATGATTTCAGCCGGTGAGAAAAGCGGGGGAATCGAAGAAGGGCTTACAAATGTTGCAGATGCGTTTGATAATGATGTTGAGGTAACGGTAAAGGCGCTGACGTCGCTGCTTGAGCCGGCAATGATTGTTCTGTTGGGGATTATTGTCGGATTCATTGTTCTTGCGATTTTAATGCCAATTTTTGATATTAATCGTGCTATAGCTTAGGAGAACATAAAATGAAAATATTGAGATATTCGGAACACCGTGTTCGGCTGCCCGGTTTTACCTTGATAGAATTGATGGTGGTAATAGTCATCCTCGGGCTTCTGGCCACAATTATAATGCCGAAGATTCTGGACAGGCCCGAGCAGGCACGAAGATTAACGGCAAAAGTTCAGATAAAGAATATTCAGTCGGCGCTGGCGCTTTTCAAGACGGACACGGGGCGCTTCCCCACAACTTCACAAGGTTTGGAAGCTCTCATAAACGATCCCGGCTTGAAAGGATGGAAACAGGGCGGGTATATAGAAGGGAGTAAGGTTCCTATAGATCCATGGGGTAATCCATATATGTATCTTTGTCCCGGCGTGCATGGTGAGGATTATGAAATAGAATCATACGGCAAGGACGGAGAAGATGGCGGCTCCGGCGATGATGCAGATATTGAGAGTTGGAATATTGACCGGGAGTAATCACTCATGCAGGGGCGCCAAGGTGGATTTACACTGGTCGAGTTGGCAGTAATTATTTTGATTATAGCTGCCTGTGTAACGGTTGTATTTCCTAACTTTTCTAATGGTTTGTTGGATCAACAGCGACTTAAAAGCAGTGTCAGTAAAATTGCCGGCATTGCTGAATATGCCCGCCAAAGAGCTGTTTCTACACACTTAACACACCTGCTTCACTTTAATATTGAGCAGGGAACATACTGGGTAACGGCCCATACGCCGGATGGCAGGCTGATGCCGGTGACTGATGGGCTTGATTTAAAGGGCAGGCTTCCTGAGGGCATACAATTTTCCGGTATAGAATTTCCAGATGTAAAGGTTGATTTGGAGGATGTTGTCGCCATAGAGTTTAGTCCGCAGGGTTGGATTGAGCCTGCAACAGTTTATGTAGCTTCCTCTCAAGGCAGGAAAATGAGCGTTGTTATGCACGAGATGTTGGGTTACGTTGAAACGCTGGAGGTATTTGAATAAATAAGGTTCCCATAGATTTCAAGATGTGCAAGAATAGTAAAACCAAATTGTCTCTTCGTACAATCAGAGGGTTTACTCTGATAGAAGTGCTGATTGCCCTGGCCATTACGGTAATCGGCCTGGTACCTCTTCTGCATTTACTTACTGCAAGCATTCTTATGACCGATTCGGCGTGGAATTTATCCCAAGCCACACTAATAGGCAATGCCAGACTTGCTGAAGTAATTTCTCAGAATGATCTTAAAATCGGTATGGACAAAGGAAGTGTCGAAAGCCGGGAAAAAGAGATTGTTTTCGACTGGCAGTCAGAAGTAACTGAAGCATATATCGAAGAGTTTCAAGAGATAAATCCGACCGGCCTGCGTAAGGTGACGGTTACTGTGATGTGGCCTGAAGGCCAAAGCCAAAAACAGATATCTTTGACGACTTATGTTTTCATCGACAAGACAGTGACTAAGACCGGTGCGATCTGATATGAAAATGCCCGAAAGAACAGCTAAAAGAGAAGCTTTCACCTTATTGGAGATTATCATAGCTCTAAGCATGCTTGTCCTGATTTTAGGAAGTGTTTACGGCACTTATTCGGCGGCCACGAGGTCTTTGGCGCATTCCAAGCCAAAACATGCTTTACAGCAGCAGGCAACAATCTTTTTGCAAAGAATAGCGTCGGAAATACGCTGCGCCTATGCCGGTTACGAGGATGAATCTACGCAGCCTGCAACAAACAATATTCGTTCTGGCGATAGAGAACGCCTCAAGCAGGAAGATGCATCTTTATTTGAGGGCCGGGAAGTTTCATCCGGGCGGAGTTTTTTGCAATTCGTAACTTCAGCAGTGGCCTCAAAACGAGAGCAAAGCTTCGGAGGTCTTGCTATAGTCGAATACATGTTGGATAGCTCAACGAACACTTTATCGAGAAGTAAACGAAGATATATAGGCGGATTCGATATCGATAAGGATAGTTACAATTGGCTTGTGGTTCTTGAGAATGTGCAGGTGATTTCGGTAGAGTATTTCGACGGCGACGAATGGCTCAATGAATGGAATTCGAATGATACCGAAGGATTGTTACCTAAAGCGGTCGGGATATCACTTGTTATGCAATCTGAGGATGTCGGGCCTTTGTCGTTTGTATCTACGGTTCAGATA
>CAZWME010000618.1:0-3821 GCA_964634515.1 uncultured Pirellulales bacterium
GTCACAGCAATGCTCATTGATTTTTTTGTTTCTGGTTGCGGTTTGTTAGAAATTTCTGGCAGCCGAAGTGAATTTTCGAAAACTTCCGGAAGCCTTAATGACCATTGTTCTTGAAAATATTGGGACAGATCTTTATTTTCATTTGTGTTTATTTCATGAGCAGATACTGGTTGAGGGAATGAGAATTCCCAGACCAGGATAGTAAGCAACACAATAATGATGTGCTTTACTTTGACTGAATGTTTACAACCTATAATCATACTTGAGGATTAATAGTAAGCTGCCTGTATTGGGCCAATATTAGCAATTTTATTGTTTTATCAATAATATTTAGTGTAACTTCAGCCAAATCCAGGTATCAAAAAACACCCTAACATAGGGTGCAATTTGAATGGATTATCTTAGCAGGTTTAAAAATTATGTCAAGGGGCCATAAAAAAAGGCTGATCTTAAGAGATCAGCCCTGGTAATTTGCCATGATAGCCAGTTATCCAAGTCGTGCCGTGAAGTTGGTGGTAATACCGTCTCGGTTAATGGTGATTCTGATTCGCTTCCCTTTTTCGTACATCTCAATGTATGAATATGACTGGAAGCCACGAAGCTGGAACGATACTCCCCTGCTTTCGTCTTCATGACGCCTGATGGTAATTTTAACTGTTAGAGAAGCGCGGTTTACTACCGTCATTTCCCAGCGTGACATGTCGTATTTAAACTGGATTTGGGGCATGTCTTCAGGGTGGAAGACATAGATTCCGTCTGCGTTTGGATGCAGTTCCTCTGAGCTAAATGGATTCTTGCATCCAAGAGCGAATATGACCAAAATCATTAATACAGCAATTACCAACTGTTTCATTTTTATCACCTCTTTTTTAAATGTTCTATTTAAGATAAGTTATCAAGTGATTGTATAGCAGTCAAGGGTTTTTAAGAAAAAAAATCATTCATTAGATAAAAAAGAGCCGATTTAATAATCGACTCTTACATTTTTTGTCTTTTTAGAATGAGTGTTGAAGCCGCAAAATATATTGTGGCGATCTGTCAGTGCTGAACACTGAATGACAGCGCAACAAGCACTTATTTGAGAGTTGACGGTTTACGCCGGTATCCAGGCGTTGAACCGTGTCGTCTCCGGAAATTCTGTCTGCAAAAAGAATAAACGTATTTGGTCCGGCACGAACATTAATTTCGGTCAGGAATCCTTTTTCCTTCAGGTCTGGGCGCTCCAGTATCAGACCACGCCAGGAAACAGGTCCCAGGTTTATGTTCGCATCGGCTGCTTTGAGTGTTCGGTGGCCAGTTGGCTGTTTGCCGGTCTGACCAGTCAATCGCAACTGCAGCCAATCAGATGGTGAGTAGCTGATTTGAGCGGCGATATCCAGCTCTTTATTGTTATCTTGGTACTCACCGCTGCCGTTCATAACCGCGGTTCGGTAGTTGAACGGCCCGAGCCGGCCACATGCTTCAACGCCATTGTCAGTGCCAGGGAGCTTTAGGTGTCCTAGTGGAGAAACAACGTATTGTGCTTTTGCTGGTGATGGATTTAACCTAGTTGGAATTGCCAGGAACCGACCCATTTTAAACATCAGCCGAGGATCCATGTCATAACCAATTTCAGCAACCCGCACCTGTAGCGTCATATTCGGATCAACAATTGCCCTTAAACTCCACCAACCATTCCGATACTGGGTATCAAAGCGGAGTTTATTAAGCGTAACTGATCCAGTTGGCGCCTGATCACTATGTGGCGTGATATTGGCCGAGGTAATGATCAGTCCATTAAGCAAGAATTTGGGTTCTGGCTTAGATTGCCGTTTGTGCAACTGCTCCGGTTCCCGTTGCCACAACCTTGAGTGTATCAGCGGCTAAGGCAACGCCGGTTCGCATGGTAGTTATAATGACAGCACAGGTAGCTGCAATCCAAGCATATTTCCTGGCCCAGTAGGTTGAAACTCTAGCCCAGTAGGTGACTTGAACTGGCATTGCCTCAATGGTATCTCGCAGTTTGCCGAAATTCTCATCAAATTGTTTGAGTGATTTCTGACACAATTCTGTGTTTGCATCTCGGTGCCCATGGGTGACCCACTGTTCGACGGTCAGACCAGTTTGTTGCCTAAACAGTTCCAGATCAATCCGGTCGCGTTCGTCTTGTGGATCATAACGTCCAAAAAGCATCAAAGGCACAAGGAGGATACTACCCGGCCCCAACTTAGCCATTTCACCAAACCAAGCATCAGGAGAAATAACACAGATTTCCTTGATGAACTGCCAACGCTGGCCGTTTGGTTTAAACGCAGCCTTAATGGCTAGCGCGATAGCGGCAATGATTATGCCACACAACCACCAAGCAAAGATACCACCAATGACAACGCCGATGGCTGATAGTAAATTACTAATCATAACTCCTTACTCTTTTCTGGAGCGCTCCAGAGTGTTTTAGCAGAGATGCCCCTGCCAGGCTGTATGTTAATTAGAAATTCTGTCAATGAACAGAACAAATTATCTTATCATAAAAATATCCCTCTGTCAAGGGTTTAGTGGAGCAACATATGTTTATTATCGAGATGTGCCGGACAGCCTGACCGACATTCAATTAAAAAAGGAAGTCTAATGGTATAGACTTCCTTTAAAAGTTAATCCATGGATATGGTGCGTATAGCGCCATTAGCCCAGGCAAAAACCATATTGTTTTGGCTATCGGGCTGGGCAATCCAAATAGGATTGTTTTCCCGCGAGTCCAAAATAAATTCATCAACCAGGCGGCCGGCATAGTCAAAGCGCCAGATCTGACCTTTGTAGCCAGTGGCAAAAAACGTGCCGGTGCCAGGCAGGTCCATGACAAAACAAACCGGGCTGTCAACAGGTATAGATTGGATCACATCAAATCCATATAGCAGCAGAATTGATTTGAACATACAGCCGACTGCCAGCAGTCCATTCTCAAGCCAGTTGATCAAAGTTGTGGCTCCGCGACCGATTTTTTCCTGCCATTCAACCTGCTCGCCCTTCAGGTCAATTTTGAATAGACGGTGGTTATAAGAAGATGACCAGACATGCTGGTTATCAGTGTCCATGCACAGATTCCACAAACGGTCGTCTGAAACTTGGAACTCTTTAACCAGCTCCCAGTTGCTATTAAAAGCGTATAAACGGCCGTTGCGTCCGCCTATCAGAAAAAGATCCAAAAGCTGGCTATAGGCCACGCCATAGATCCCTGTGCCATAGCTGCCGATCGGATCAACTTTAAGGTTCTGATCCATCAGATAAGCAGCCCCTGTCCGGCAGCCCACAAAAAGGTGGCCCCAGGGATTTGGCACCATGGGATAGACTATGTTGTTGAGGGTTGGACTGCTGGCCTGGATGGCGCCTGTTTGATTGCTGACACGAAAGACGATGCCCGGTGTGAAGTTTTTGACAGCATTGCTGTGAGGCATGTTCTCGCGGTCCCACAATCCGCAACCGATCAAATGCGTTTGACTCTCAAGCTCGTTAATCAGCGAGTAAATTGAGACTGAAGTTCCCAGCACTTTGCGATTAACTTGATTGACATCAAATTCATTTAAAACTTTCACGACGTCCTCCTTGGTTTTTTAAGGTTTTTAGTATTCAAAGTACAAAAAATTCCGGCTTTTTTCACCGGAACGATTTTTGTAAAGGAGGTGTCTTATAAAGTATTAAATATTTTCATGATACAAAGACCGGCCCAGTGAAACAAAGTTTCTGAAGGCATAATACTTTCTAAATTTCCAGTTTTGTGGTCTTTGATTAGTCATATATTAATAATTTATTAGCACTGATCAGCCTATCATAGGCATATGAGCTTG
>CAZWME010000619.1:0-3821 GCA_964634515.1 uncultured Pirellulales bacterium
ATCGACGCGCCAGTAATACGTCGTCTCTGGTTCAAGTGTGCCGGGATCAAAGGTTGTATCTCCCTGTGGGGCTCCACCTGCGGCATTATTCACATCGTCAAAATTGTCGCCAAAATATACGGTGTGAAGTTTTGCGCTAAAGCCCGGTTCAAAGCTCAGGTCTGTCTCCGGGTCAATAAAAGCGCTGCCGTCAGCCGGGATTGGATTGAATGCCTTCTTGGATGGAACCGTAAAGCTCCAGACAGAGCCCTCGTGTATCGTAGTTCCATCTGCCTCAACCTCATCGACTCGCCAGTAGTATGTTGTGCCGGTATCAAGGCCGTCCGGATAAGGCATGCCTGGAAAGCCGACAACCAAAAAAGCTGCGGTCTGGTTGCCCTGAAAAGCTCTTTCTGCACCGGCCTGGACATACGCGAGATTGTCGCTGAAATATACATCGTGCGTGGCCGCCGTATATCCCGCAGTCCAGTTCATACTTACCCATGTGTCACCAAGGAGTGTGCCATCAGCAGGTTCGGGATTATAAGCATCTACAGGACCGCTGATATTGCCGACAAAACTGACGTTATCGAATGTAGCCGAACGCACTTCGCCGGCTGCGTGCGATGTTCGGCACAGGCCGATATAAACATTCGGAACCATTGAGATTGTTATATCGCCCTCTTTTTCCCAGGTAATACCATCGGGCGAATGAAAACCCTCAAACAGGTCGCCGGTGCGCCTTACCCTGACCCAATAAGGCGGCGTCACAACGGGTTCAGTGCTGCCCGTCCAGGCCGAGGTAGCACCGTTCGGACGCCACTGGAAGCCTACCCCGGAACCTTCGCCCGGTGTGATAATCTCCATAGCGTGCGTGGAGCCCGGATCCAGAGTCTCACGAATCATAACACCGGCTTTGGCCCAGTTGTTCGAGCCCGTACCGACATCGGTTACGCGAGCGGTCATCTCGCCGTCTCCTTCAAGAAACTGATACACGAAGTGGAAACCGTCAGAAGTACCCCAGATATCGGCTCCATCGCCTTCGACGGTCCATACGCCGCCGCTCTCATCTGCGCTGCCGCCGGTAGTACCGATGTCCTGGTTTAGCCATCCCGCCGGAAGCGCCGCCGAGGCGCTGCCGATAAAGCTGAACACCAGAACAAAAGAAACTAAATAAAATAATTTTTTACACATAACACTTCCCCTTAAAATAATTTGCTTTTACAGTACATTAAAATCCCACACTTTCAGGATTATGTTCGACAAGCATCGATAGTTTTCATTTGTTTTAGTTTTTGTCTGTCTGCTTGTCTTAAACACTTATAAATAAAACGACCGATAATAATTGCTGTATGCATTATCTATCCAAAACAATATTACGTTTTTGTTCTACCTCCTTCCCTTACAAAAGCGTACAAATATAAGCTGTTAATTGAAATGTAAAGACCTCATCGTAAATCACGAGGTCCTTGCTTCAAATGTGATATCACACCTCACCTGAAAAAAACTATCAACACTTCCTTCATCTACAAGCCAGATTCCACAGCTTGCGCCTACTCTATATATACCAAAATTACTATCTTAAGGTCAAGTAAAACCTGGCGATTTCTCGAAAAAACGGCGTAATTATGCAATTATCGCATAAAATCGGGTATCTGCCATGAAACAACGAATAGATAGGAATCGAGTGGATAAATGAAGAAATCTTACCTTGACCGGTGCCAATCTCTGGTATTTGAAAAATACTTTACTGACTGGTTTGAGGGGTGCTCTTCCGGGTAAATGTTATTTAGGCGGTCTTTAATCTGTCGCCCGCCAGCAAATCGACAAGACTATAGACAGCGAATCCCGCAATAGCTGCAAGGATAGTATAGAGTTGCCACTGGTCCCGCAAGGTTTCGATACTCTGCGGGATTCTATTAACTAATGCACCGCCTCGTTCTGTGAAACTTCCCACGATACTGTTAAAAACCGCTGTAATGGTGTCCGGAAAGGCGACCATCGCGATAATTGCGGCTGCACCTAATGCAAAACATCCTGCCAGGGCGAGTCTTTCCTGCAGAACCACACGAGCTAAAATCTTCTGCTCTTCGGCTTGTCTTATCTGGCTGAGCATTTTCCGGGTAAAATCGGGCGGCGCCGCCTGCGAAGACCTGCGCAAAGTTCGCCCTAACATTTCATCAAATTTGTCATCTTTATTTAACCTATCCGCCAACATCAACATCTTCTCCAAAGGCCGGAGCTAATGCCTTTTTCAATCTCTGTCGTGACCTGAACAAATACGTCTTAATAGTATTTTCCTTTGTCTGCATTATTTTTGCAATTTCAATTATACTCTTTTCTTCCCGATAATACAAAATAATTGCCATAGCCCATAGCCTCGGCAGCCGTTCGACCGCATTCCAAACGATTTTTTCTGCTTCCTCGCCCTGTATTGCCGCTGCCGGTCCCTGCTCCTGGTTACTACCGGCCTGTCGGAATTCATCCGGCTCGGCTTCAAGCTGCAAGTGCTTTCGATTCTTTCGCAGATAACTCACCGCCCGTCGGTACGCTATAGACCACAACCAAGTGCTCAACTCAGCCTGGCCCCGATAGCGTTGCAATCCCTTATACGCCGCCATGAATGTCTCACTCGCCACATCTTCGGCCTCATCTTCCCTAAGTCCTAACCTTCGGCAGCACAGAAAAACCGTTTCTTTGTACTTATCAATGAACCGGGCAAATGCCCCGTGGTCACCGCTGCGAAGCAGCCGTAACCAATTTTCCTTATTTTTCTGGCCCAATACGTTAGAGACCAAATATTTCCCTTTCTATATTAGTCGCGGCGGGAGTTTCTTAAGTTTCAGATTTTTAAAACCTCTTCCGGAAAAACAGCGACTAATCCATAAAAAATGATAATAATCCCAAAAACAAGGGAAAAACAGGTATTTGTGAAACCTTTTATATAAAATTTGTAACTTATTTGCAAAAAAAACTAAGTTAATAGAGTGGTATATTATGGAAAATAACGCTTAGGTATAAAGTTTAAGTATTTTTGAAACCTGATGGATAAAATCAGCGACTAATTTACGAAAGAGAAAAAACAAAGGGAAGAATATAAAAATTAAGGAGAACATATAATGAAGAATGATTTCCTGAAAGAAATATTGTTAGTTTCTTTACTGTGCCTGCTGGCAGTCGGGGTCGGCTCCTGCATCGGTATTGGCCGGGCAAAGTATGAACGTACAGTCCAGCTATCATCGCCTTTTTCTCCAGGATCGAACTTCACAGCACAGACCCACAACGGCTCAATCACAATTGCCGGTGCTGATATCGCCGACTGCAATCTTACAGCGACCATTATAGGCCGGGCGACAACCGAAGAAGGTGCAAAAAAAATTGCTGAGCAGACAACGATAAAACTCATACCTTCAGCGAATAAGCTAACTGCCAGGATTGACAAGCCCAAATTCAGGTTCAGCCAGTCTGTATCTGTCAGTCTCGATGTAACAATCCCTGATAATGCCGACCTGGGGCTTACAACTCATAATGGAGCTATAGTAATTAAAAATATCGCCGGCCGCCTGAATGGTACCACACACAATGGAAAGATTACTGCCGAACAGGTTTCCGGCGCTGCCGAGCTTTATACACATAACGGTTCAGTCATTTGCAGAGAAATTTCAGGTGATACAAAACTGAAAACACATAACGGAAGTGTCAAGGTTTATTACTCTCAAACCGCCCCATCAGTCTGTGATATTTCGCTAATCACCCACAACGGAGGAGTGGAGATCGAGACGCCAAAGAATTTTTCCGGGGAACTTGAGGCTTCAACCCACAATGGCTCCATAAATCGGAAG
>CAZWME010000620.1:0-3816 GCA_964634515.1 uncultured Pirellulales bacterium
ATCTCTTTTATGATGGCCCTGTCAACAACGCCAATTTCAAGAATTTCGAGCTTAAGGTCGAAGTAATGACCAAACGTCGCGCAAACTCAGGAATATATTTCCATACGAAATATGAGGAAAAAGGCTGGCCCTCCAAGGGTTTCGAGGTCCAGGTCAACAACACACACAGCGACTGGCGAAAAAGCGGCGGGCTTTACGGGATCCAGGATGTTCGCGAAAGTCAGAAGGACAACGAATGGTTCACAGAGCACATCATCGTAAGGGGCAAACACGTTATCACCAAGATCAACGGCAAGACCAAAGTTGACTGGACCGAGCCGGAAGACTGGAAAAATCCCGGCCGCAGAATTTCCAGCGGTACCTTCGCCCTGCAGGGACACGATCCGAAGAGCGTCATATTCTACAGAAGCGTAAAGGTCAAACCCCTGCCGGATGAGGCGGCGGCGGACGGCTGGATAGAGCTTTTCGATGGCACACTTAATAACTGGAAGGTAAACGAGGAGAATCCAGCAACTTTCAGTGTACGCGATGGTATGATAGTTGTTGATGGACCCCGTGCCCATCTCTTTTATGATGGCCCTGTCAACAACGCCAATTTCAAGAATTTCGAGCTTAAAGTGGAGGTTATGACCAGGCCCAGCGCAAACTCGGGTATATATTTTCATACCGAATACCAGGAACGCGGCTGGCCTGCTAAAGGCTATGAAGTCCAGGTCAACAACACCCACAGCGACTGGCGAAAAAGCGGTGGGCTTTATGGGATCCAGGATGTCCGCGAAAGCCAGAAGGACAACGAATGGTTCACCGAGCACATCATCGTAAGGGGTAAACACGTTATCACCAAGGTTAACGGCAAGACAACAGTTGACTGGACCGAGCCGGAAGAATTCGAACCGCCGGAAGGAATGCCGGGTAGAAAAATCTCCGGCGGCACATTTGCCCTTCAGGGACACGACCCGAAAAGCGTCA
This sequence comes from uncultured Pirellulales bacterium, assembly GCA_964634515.1. Lineage (GTDB taxonomy): Bacteria > Planctomycetota > Phycisphaerae > Sedimentisphaerales > Anaerobacaceae > NIOZ-UU13. The sequence continues at coordinate 970 of CAZWME010000620.1, forward strand.
TCTTTTACAAGAATATAAGGGTCAGACCTCTGTCGGAAAAGGAAAAGATTAAAGTGGTGGTGCTGACAGGTGGACACGGCTTCGAGCGGGAGCCCTTCTTTAAGGTGTTCGAAGGTTATGACGATATCGAGTACACTGAGTTCCAGCTAAAAGACCACAGCGAGATATTTGAAGATATAAGCGACTGGGATTACGATGTAATAGTCCTGTACAACATGTCAAAGGAAATATCTCGGGAGCGGCGGAGAAATTTCGCCAATCTTCTCAGAAATCAGGGTGTCGGCCTGGTGGCTCTACACCATATGATGGGCGCCTACCCGGATTGGTCCCGATATAGCAGAATAACCGGCGCTAAATACTTCCTGAAAGAAACAAATGGACACAGAGGCAGTACTTATAAACACGACTTGGATTTGAATGTGCATATAGAGGACACCTCGCATCCGATTACGCGGGGGATGAGTGACTTTAAGATTCACGATGAGGGATACAAGTACTGCGGCTTTGAGGAAGATAACCATGTCCTTTTTACAACCGAGCATCCGGATTGTGACAGGACAATCGGCTGGGTCAGAAATGCCGGCAAGGCTAAGGTTTGCGGTATAATGCTCGGCCACGACCACTACGCCTACGAGAATCCGAACTACCGTAAATTAGTCGCGCGTGCTATTAGATGGACCGCCGGCCGACTTGATTAACTTCGATTGGCATTTTTGAACGGAGTGAAGAATCTGGTTGGCACTAAAGACGGGATTCTTTGCTCCGCTTTTTTGCGCTCGTGTTGAAAAGCAGCGTTATCTTCCTGCTCAAAAAGTGCTTGCAGTGGCATCTGAGACGGGAATGATAAACTTTTTTTGAAATTTTTTCATTTTTTTCTTGCAATCTTTACATTTGTAGAGTAGTCTCGACAAAGTTAAAGATATGGAGGTTTCTATGGCGAAGAAAAAACATGAGCTTACCGGGGCCGAGTGGGCGATCATCCAGGCCGTCTGGGAAAATGAGCCGTGTGCCGCCCCTACCGTTCAGGAGAAGCTCGAAGCCCAAAAGAACTGGACCTACAGCACCGTTAAGACCCTGATGGATCGGATGGTAACCAGAGGCTTGCTGAAAACAGAGAGAATCCGCAATCTCATCCTGTATCGTTCGGTTATAACCAAATTGCAAGCGCAAAAAAGCGAGGTAGTGCGCACGGTAAAAAGGGCCTTCGACGGTGCTCTTACGCCGATGATGCAGTTCCTGCTGGACAACAATGCTCTCTCGCAAAAGCAGCTTAATGAGCTCGAAGTGCTCATTAAGAAAAAACGCATTAAGGGCCGCTCAGCCAAAAAAAAATAGTTTCGTTGTAACAAAAGTTCGATACGTCCGTCTTATTAGATGGAGAACATATCATGAATGCGATATTGGAGCAGATAAATTCGGCGGGTTTGAAGTTTGTGGAATTCGCCCTGCCGATGTTCGTTCAATCCGTCGTTCTGATTTTCATTTTGCTGTTGGCCGATTTTGTGCTGCGTAAAAAAGTCCGTGCCGTCTTTCGATACTGGATATGGATGTTAGTACTCGTAAAGCTTGTTCTGCCGACCTCGCTGTCATCACCTTTGAGTCTGGGATACTTCTTTGGCGACCGATTAACTTATGTGGACACAACTAAAACACTTGCAGAGCCGCAGGCAAGCTTTGCCGAGCCGGCACCGGTTAATGTTCCGCCATTTATCGACCTGACGAATATAGAAGCCGACAGATTCACGCCGGCTGCGCCGCCGATTATACCGGAAGCAAAGCCGGTAGTGACAAGTCCGGCTGATACGCCAGCTATCTCGGTTACTCCATTGTCCTGGCAGGGTGCCGTATTTCTAACCTGGCTGACAGTCGTAATGGCAATGATATTATTGTTATTACAGCGTGCGATTTTTGTGAGAGGCCTTGTCGCACAGGCAAAAGAGGCAAACGGATTTTTGGCTGATACACTTGAATCATGCCGCAGCTCTATGTCGATAAAAAGAAAAATCGGCTTAAAAATATCCGCCAACGCTGCCAGCCCTGCGGTCTGCGGATTATTCAGCCCTGTGATTTTAATTCCGCAAAATCTGACATCGAGTCTGACCACTGGCCAGCTAAGAGCGGTCTTGCTCCACGAGCTTGCTCATATCCGACGCGGCGATTTATTTGTTAATCTGGCCCAAACCGTTGTGCAGATTATCTATTTCTATAATCCTCTGCTCTGGCTCGCCAATTGCATTATTCGCAGGATTCGTGAGCAGGCGGTCGATGAAATGGTGCTGGTGGCGATGGGCGAAAAGGCCACGCAATATCCACAGACTCTGGTAAGCGTTGCCAAGCTGGCCTTTAAACGCCCGGTTTTGTCTTTAAGGTTGATAGGCGTCGTCGAATCCCAAAGCGCGCTGTCCGGCCGAATCAAACACATTCTCAACCGCCCGATGCCGAAAAGAGCAAAACTCGGAATACTCGGTTTGTTTGTCGTTATCATCATTGGCGCAATCCTGCTGCCAATGGCAAATTCTATGACGGGCCCGCCGAAACAAGTTATAAAGGGAGTAGTAAAAGATGCCCAAACGGGTGAGCCGATAGCAGGCGCAAGAGTCTTTGACGATGGCTACGGCCACGAGCCTCTCTGGGAACAAATCCATTCCGATCAGCGCTGCCAGTGGGGTGCAATTACAAATGAGGCTGGCCAATACAGCTTCCTTACATGGCCCGAACATCATTCCATAAAGGTACAAGCTCCCGGATATAAACCGCAGCGCCGAAGCCTCTACAGTGGCCATTTTGTTATAAATAAAAAGGACGAAGAAATTTTCGATTTCAAGCTCGAATCCCAAAAAGTCTCAG
>CAZWME010000621.1:0-3815 GCA_964634515.1 uncultured Pirellulales bacterium
CCAAAGAAAGGAATTATAAATGAAAGAGAAACGTCAATATAAAAGGTTAAATATTAAATTAAAAGAGTCTGCCCTCTAAATTTCCCTAAAATACTAAATGACAAACAAACTCAAATGTGCTAAACTTAATCTTACAGATGGATAGTAGGTTGTGCATTGCACAACAGATCTTTTGACGCATCTGTTTGATGAAATATTTGCGAGACTCGTGCTACGCAGCATCCCGCTAAATGCGGGGCTATTACGCAGAGTAGCATACGAAAGGACCTCAATGAAAGAGAGAAATAAGTATGGTGTCCCCAGATTACCCAGATTACAAATCGCATGAAAAAGGTTGGCTTTCTGATATATTGTCTGCAAAGAGTTGGGGACGTTTTCCGATCGAGTTTGTGAAAGGTGTGAGACAGACATTAGGAGCAGAGAAGTTTGATTCTTTGACATTATTGGCCGAGAAGTACCGTCTGTTCGACCAAAATCTTTTCGCGCATCCAGAGGTTTTTGAAGACATCCACGATGAAATGACAAACGCTGAGATAGCGGCTTTATTGACCAGCATGGGCAATGAATTGGCCAAGCGTCACATCGTTGAAGATGCTGAGGATATATTCCGAATAGCTCTGGCGTTGCGCCCCAAACATTTTGCTGCGAGTGCAATGCTTGCAGTGATTTATTACGACACCGGTCGGTTTTCCGAAGCAAGAGAACATGCTAGGCGTGCAATTACTGATATGGACAGCCATGCCGAACGTTATAAGGATGTTCCAGTGCCAGAACACATCGCAGACCCCAATGCCATTGAATCCTTTCGTTTAATGCTTCAATCGATAGTGGAGGGAGAGACATCGGACTGAGTGTGGGATGTTTGTTGATACGTCTGATTTCTAAGAACATTGAAAAATAAAGCGTAAAAGAGCACCAAGAGCATTTAAATATGAACTATAGATGTTTTACTTTGATGTTTAGGAGTGTAGAATAAGATGGAACAGCCACATACCATATTATTGCGCGAGTTTTTTGTAGGCGATGAGGCGGACTTAACGGCGTTTAAAGAGGCAGGCGATGAACTGGTTGATTTCATAGCCAGAGGGGAAAAATATCGTTGGTATGAGGGCTTTCTACGACCCATAGGATTTCTCTACAGACATTATTTGGAGCTGGAGCTAAAGTACTGGATAACTGAATTAGGCGAAATGACATTCGAGGAACCAAGTACATTCCTGAAAGATCATAGTTTGAAGAAACTTTGGGACAAGCTGAAACCCCTAGTTCAGCATTTTTGTATCAGCCAAGTAGATCAACAAAGTCTAAAAGATGTGGAACAGGTCGTTCTGCTACTTCACAAATATGACCCAACAGGACAGGAGTTTAGATACACCAGAACAACCAAAGATGCACCCACTCTGAAAAAACTACCGCCAAAGATTGATGTAATATCCGTTAAAGGTTCAATCGCGACAGCGTGCGATTTCTTCAACGGGCTTTCAGGCGTCGTTCACGTCTGAAGTCAGAAACCGGGTAGGGTATGATTTCCACAAAACATCTAATTTGACTGTTATAAAAATAATCCATACCAAGATATTTTTGAGACAACAATGTGGATTGTGACTTGGACATAAGAGTCAGGGTGCGATGAATCGCACCAATAACGAGAGGGAAAAATCAACCGCTATCCCTCAACGCAATACGCTTCACGCGATACACAATACGAATCATCAGACAGTAAGTTCTCTATGACATTATTTTAGTTTTCACTCGATTTTTGCCCCTTTTTATGGTATAATACACATATATTAGCCAGAAGGCTAACGAAACACGCTAGAAAGCGAAGTTCAGGCCAGAAAGCCAAGTCAAAATTGCCCCAGATTGTCATAGTCGGCACTCTGTTAAGGAAATCTTATGACTATATACCATATACTAATGAATAAATACCAACGACTACTCACTAACGACTATCAACTATCTTCGAATTATAACATATTCCCAAATACACCCTTTTATGCAAAACAAAGCCAATTTCAAATAGGCCAAAATCAACGTAAGTTCTTTGATAACATGTATATATGTTCACTTGGACAATTGGTTATTCGGAAAAAACAAAGCCAATTCAAACCCAAAAAATGAATGCTTTTGCGTGGCTAAGGAGCTTTACGACCGTTTTTTGTGATTTCCTCGCGGATCTTATCACCCTTAAGGGTGCCAAAACAAACCCAATTTTTCAGTGAAGGTGTTATATGATAATGACTAAAAAAACAACATTCGCAATCATAATCGCCCTGCTTTTTAGCATTCAGGTTTTCGCCGCAGACTGGCCCCAATGGCGCGGCGAGAATCGAGATGGCATCTGGCATGAAAAAGGCATCATCCAGAAATTTGAAGCCCAACAACTCCCAATCCGCTGGCGCGTCAAAATAGCGAACGGCTACAGCGGCCCTACCATCGCCAAAGGCCGGGTCTATATCACCGACCGTTTAATCTCTCCAAATAAGGTTGAGCGTATCCACTGTTTTAACGCAATGACCGGAGACACAATCTGGTCCCATAGCTACGAAAGTATTTACAAAAATTTTCAATATCAGGATGGCCCCCGCGCTTCAGTTACAATTAATGATGGCCGGGCCTATTCACTCGGGTCTATGGGGCAACTTTTCTGTATCGATGCTGCTAAAGGAGACATCCTCTGGAGCAAAGATTTATACAACGAATATAAAATCAGCCTGCCAGTCTGGGCCATAGCCGCTGCTCCTTTAGTAGAAAATAATCTGCTTATACTGCAAATCGGGGGCGCAGATAACGCCTGCCTGTTTGCATTCGATAAAGTTACCGGCAAAGAAAAATGGCGGGCCCTTAATGATAAGGCCTCGTACTCAGCGCCAATTATTATCGAGCAGGCCGGAAAACGCGTACTGGTTTGCTGGACCGGCGGCAGTGTTGCCGGCCTTGATCCTATGACAGGAAAGCTCCACTGGCAGCACCCATTCACACCGGTCAGAATGGTGCTCAACATTGCCACTCCCGTCTTTGAAAACGGCTATCTTTTTGTCAGCGGCTTTTATGACGGCTCGCTCCTGCTAAAAGTAAATCCCGATGAACTTTCAGTGGAAAAAGTTTGGCGGCGAAGAGGCCAAAGCGAAAGAAATACCGATAGCCTTCATTGCTGCATATCAACACCCATTCTACAGGGCGATTATATTTACGGCGTGGACAGTTATGGCGAGCTGCGATGCCTGGATTTAATGACCGGCGACCGCATCTGGGAATATATAGATTCCGATCCCAAATACAGATGGTACAATATCCATATGGTAAGACACGAAGACAAGATATGGATGTTCAACGAGCGAGGAGAATTGATTATCAGCAAACTCTCACCTGAGGGATTCCATGAAATCGGCAGAACCAAGCTAATCGCCCCCACAACAGGACAGCTAAAACGCGGAGGAAAAGGGGTATGCTGGTCACATCCTGCCTTTGCGAACAGGCACGTCTATATCAGAAATGACGAAGAGCTTGTATGCGCGGACCTTTCGGCAAAAAAATAAATACCGCTAAGAAACGCCCCTAAACGGCAAAAATATATTGCAGGGACTAAAATAATCTAATATATTACCTCAAGCTTAAGGGCCCGTAGCTCAGCGGTTAGAGCAGTGGACTCATAATCCATTGGTCGTAGGTTCGAATCCTACCGGGCCCATTCAAAACCCCCTTTTTAATTCGTTATCAAGGCTCGTGTTTTCGTATTTGTCCAGGTAAGTCATATAAATACCCACATTAACACCCAATAGAGCACCCAACTTTTACCCGACTTGCAACTCTCT
>CAZWME010000622.1:0-3812 GCA_964634515.1 uncultured Pirellulales bacterium
TGCGCGCCAGTCGGATCTTTCCATATCACTTCTGATTTCCGGCAGCAGCAGCGGCTCAGGTGAAAGTAGTACCAGAAATCAAAGAGGAACCGGTGCGTATGCAGGAGGTGGAAGCGCGAGGAATACACCATCAAGACCAAATAACAAAGAAACATACTCCAGTCGATATACATGCAAATGGTATAAACCCTGGGAAAGTAAAGCCCGCGGCAATTTAACCAAAGGTGAAAGAATATGTGAAGAACTGCTCAAGCTTATAGAAGATAAGAATTCAAGGCCGGAAGAAATCAAACAGAAAATGGAGACTTTGCGGAAAATCAGACAAGAAAATAAAGAGCAGTTGTCAAAGGCACGGCAGGAACTTCTTGAGGTGCTTACTTACCGCCAGGAAGTGGCGTTAATAATGATGAAACAACTTTAATGAACCTGCTTAAGAACCGATCATAGGAGCTTACTATGTCAACGCGAAAAATAATAATCGGACTTTTTGTATGTCTCTCGATTGCTGTGTTTGCAGGCCGAACGCTGTCACAGACACAAGGACGTGAAAATACAAGTGAAGTAACTGATCCAGAAAGTTGGGTTCAGCAGTGGCAAAGGAGGCACGAGCAGCGCAGGCAGCAATGGCAAATGCAGAATAAAAAGAGAATTGAACAACTGGAGAAACGATCACGAACCGAATCCGCGAAGAAAGCAGATGAATCAATGAAGCAGGCGCTGCGGGCGACTGAACGGCAATGGAAAGTTATCAAGCCGAGACTTGACAAGGTTGAATACCTTTCGAAGCAGGCGAGAGTAAGCATGGCACCGGCCTCTTTTAGAAGGTCTCGCGGATCCGGCGGCGGCCCAAACAATCGACAGACAGCACCCAAGGTCGAAGAAGGTTGGAAATGGTCCAAAGCATGGGAAGACAAGGCCCCCAATGAGCTGACCGAAGGCGAAAGAATCTGTGAAGAGCTTCTTGAGCTTCTGGAAGATAAAGATTCAAAACAAGAAGAAATAGAACAGAAAGTTGAAGCCTTGCGTGAAGTAAGAAAAGAAGCCGGTAAGCAATTGGCAAAGGCACAGCAGGAACTGCGTGAGGTGCTGACATTCCGCCAGGAAGCAACGTTAGTGCTAATGCGGTATCTTAACTGATTCTCTCACTTAACTCTCTTTAGTTTCGCATATACACTGCGGCCCAGCAACGAACAATGACGATGAAAGCCGGGCTTTTCGGGTCCGGTCTCTCTTATGCGCCATTCATGGGTGTTTTCAGCATTAATAAGGCAGGATTATACAAAAATCACACTTTCTGGAAAACATATTGACCCCAGAGGGCTCGGCAGTTACAATCTCCCGGCTAATTTGAACCAGAATTTACTTAATTTAATAGGTGAAATTACAAATGTCTAATGTGAAGGAATTACTGAAGGAAAAACTGACAACCGAAAACTATGACAGGCTAATGGCCGTAGATAATCCGAAGATGCACCAGTTTATTGCTGATGCGATTGAGCTTACCGGTCCGGCCTCGGTCTTCGTTTGCACCGACTCTGACGATGATAGAAATTATATCCGCGAATTAGCAATAAAAAATGGCGAGGAAATACCTCTTAACGTTCCCGGTCATACCTGCCACTTTGATGGATACCACGACCAGGCTCGTGATAAGGCACGGACAAAATATTTACTGCCGTCCGGCTCCGACCTCGGCGCCAATCTCAATTCCATCGAGAAAAAAACCGGCGTTGAAGAAGTCCGTTCTTTTCTGAAGAACTCTATGACTGGCAGAGAGATGTTAGTTTGCTTTTTCTGCCTGGGACCAATCGATTCGGATTTCTCTATCGCCTGCGTTCAGATAACGGATTCGCCCTACGTCGCCCACAGCGAAACCATTCTCTATCGGCCCGGTTACGAGCAGTTCAGGAAAATCGGCTCATCGCCCGAATTTTTCAGGTTTATTCACTCCGAAGGTGTAATGGAAAACAAAGTGAGTAAAAATATCGATAAACGCCGGGTCTATATCGACCTTGAAGAAAACCTTGTCTATAGCGTCAATACTCAGTACGGCGGCAACACCATAGGCCTGAAGAAACTGGCCCTGCGGCTGGCAATCAACAAGGCCTCCAAAGAAGACTGGCTCGCCGAGCATATGTTTGTCCTCGGTGCCCACGGCCCGGGTGGGAGAGTAACTTATTTTACCGGCGCATTCCCATCGGCCTGTGGAAAAACCTCAACCTCAATGCTGCCCGGACAAACTATTGTCGGTGATGACATCGCCTACTTACGCAAAAAGGACGGCCGAATGTACTGCGTGAACGTTGAAAAGGGCGTCTTTGGCATCATTCGCGAAGTCAACCCGAAAAACGACCCTATTATTCACGAAGCCCTGACGAGTCCCTACGAAGTTATTTTCTCCAACGTCCTGATTGAAGGCGATAAGAAACCTCACTGGCTCGGTATGGGCACTGAGCTGCCGACGGAAGGAATCAATCACGCCGGTAAATGGCACAAAGGCAAAACTGATTCCGACGGCAATGAAATTACCGCCTCGCACAAAAACGCACGTTATTGCCTGAACATTCCGGACTTGAGCAATCGCGATCCGTTACTCGATGACCCGAACGGCGTCCCGGTTGGTGGTGTTGTCTATGGCGGACGCGATAGCGATACTTTGGTCCCTGTTGAGCAGGCCTTCAACTGGGCGGAAGGTATCATTATGAAAGGCGCCTCTCTCGAATCCGAAACCACCGCTGCGACACTCGGCAAAGAAGGCGTCAGGACGTTTAATCTGATGTCGAATCTTGATTTTCTTTCAATACCGCTTGGCAAATACATTCAGAACAACCTGGATTTCGCTAAGGATATTGAGAATCCGCCTTTGGTTTTCTCGGTCAATTACTTCCTTAAAGACAAAGATGGCGAATACTTAAACGGTATGGCTGATAAACTGGTCTGGATTCTGTGGGCTGAACTTCGGGTGAACGGCGACGTTGACGGTATTGAAACGCCGACCGGCCTGATACCAAAATACGAGGACCTGGAAAAGGTGTTCAAAGAACACCTCGATGAACAATATACTAAGGCCGACTACGTGCAGCAGTTTACGTTCCGCATACCGGAAAACCTTGCCAAGCTCGACCGCGTCGAGAAAATCTACAAAGAAAAGGTTTCCGATACGCCGCAGATTCTTTTCGATACGTTTGTCGAGGTCCGCAAGCGCCTCAAAGCAGCCGGCGACAAACACGGAGATTATATCTCGCCGTTTGATTTAGCGATCGGGTAGTAAGACGTTTTGCGAATCGCTACTATCTCAAAATACATTTTGCTGAAACCTTAAAAGAATTGGAGGAACGAAACGTAAAATGCGCTTGAGTCGAGTCCACCCTCGGTGGGTCAAATTATTGCTTCTGGTGTATTCGGCAGCTTTTGTCACCATATCAACAGCAGAAGCAAAATCTTATTCCTCCGATTACTATGCCAGGCAAAACAAGCGCAAACACAGGCTTCTCGTTCTGACAGACATTGGCGGAGATCCTGATGACCAGCAGTCGATGGTACGTCTGCTGATCTACGCCAATGAATTCGACCTGGAAGGTCTGATTGCCACCTCAACTCGTTCTCAAATCCATCCCGACGAGATTCGTATGAGAATCGAAGCCTATCGAAAAGTCCGCCCGAACCTGGTTAAGCATGCTAAGGATTACCCATCGGCTGACTACCTGCTGAGTCTGGTTAAAAATGGCGTCAAAGAAAGGAACATGTCAAGTGTCGGCAAAGGCAAAAGCACCGAAGGGTCACGGCACATAATATCCGTCGTGGATAAAAAA
>CAZWME010000623.1:0-3800 GCA_964634515.1 uncultured Pirellulales bacterium
ATAGGTAAAAGGATAATATCATGAACAAAATCACACGTCGAAAATTCGTCAAAGATTTAGCTTTAGCAGGCGGCTCCATCGTAATGGGAGCCAAAACAGCCCAAGCCGCCAAACGCAAAAGTCCTTCCAAGCTGCACTTAGCCTGCAACCAGTATCCCTGGCTTGTGTTCTACCAACGGGAAAATCGCGATTTTAACGCTGATTTAGACAAGGGATTATGCGAGTTAGCATCAAGTGGCATGGACGGCTATGAGCCGCTCGTAAATAATCCACAGGAGATTGATCGCCTTGGCTCGCTCTTAAAAAAACACGGCCTGGAAATGCGCTCATTGTACGTCAATAGCGTCCTTCACGAGCAGAAAAAGGCCGGTCATAGTATCGCTTCTGTATTAGCCATCGCCGAAAAAGCAAAAAGCATCGGCACAACAATCATAGTGACCAATCCAAGCCCTATCCAATGGGGCGGAGCCCAGAACAAAGATGACGGCCAGCTAAGAGTGCAGGCGGCCTCAATGGATAAACTCGGCCGACAGTTGAAAGCAATGGGACTTACCTTGGCATATCACAACCACGATATAGAATTGCGTAACGCCGCACGCGAGTTCCACCACATGATGATCGGGACCGACCCGGCTTATGTGACCTTGTGTCTGGATGCACATTGGGTTTACCGCGGGGCTGGCAACTCAGCCGTTGCCCTCTTCGATATCTTGAAGCTTTATGGCAGGAGGATAACAGAACTTCACCTTCGTCAGTCGAAACAAAACATCTGGTCCGAAACATTTGAAGAAGGTGATATAAACTACCGGCGTCTGGCAAAACACCTGCTGGATATTAAAATCCAGCCTCATATCGTAATCGAACAGGCCGTGGAAAAGGGAACACCAAAGACAATGAAAACGGTCGAAGCATTCCGACGAAGCTCCAGATATGCCCGCAGCGTCTTCGCTAAATTTGGTTAGTCTTTGATTGAGATAAACTCGTCTATTTTGCCTATATTGCCCTAAATGATATTTGTAAATGTTTGCAAATAATAGCAATATAAATGATAATAGGGCAATATAAAGCATTTTATGTAAAACGAATAGATTCTGGATCAAATTTAGAAGTTTCTGAATAATCCCTGATAATAACGAAATGTGCTTGACTGCTTTTCGCAAAATCTAAATTTACTAATTGCTGATTTTGTTAATTATTGAGTATTGTCGGTCTTGGGAATAGGCTCATGTGCCTTGCGTTGATAGACTTTTTCGTAGGCTTTACAGGCAGGGCAAATCTTTGATTCGATCTTTTTTACGAACCAAAAGGCAAGCCCTTTTTGTTTTCGGCGTGCACGGTTGCAGACCGGACAATTGAGGCATTGTTTGGCCTTCTTACGGTCTTCATCTGTAATAGCTTCGTTTTGCATAATGTTTCCTTTTTTGTGTAAATAATGAGTATTGTATCCTGACTAAACTGCTTTTAATACAAATTTATTAAGATGATGTACAATATAATACAAATAAGAGATAATTTGTTAAATTAGGCAATAAGCTTTTCAATTCACTATTTTTGATCGAGCTTTTTTATGACCACGCAGGTGCAGATTTATATCAACAATGGTCTTCAGCACAACAAGTATCAGGAGTAAAGTTGCCGGTGAACCGAGGATCATTACGAAAAAAGCGCCAGCTACAAGAGCAATATGCATGATGATAACACGTCCATAGGGGCTGACCATTAGCATAATGGGATTGGCAGAAGCGAATTCCCGCTTGAGCAGATAGTTATAAACAAATGAAATGCCATGACTTATGAACAAGGCCAGCAAAGCGATTTTTATGTCTAAAGATAAATTTGTTCCTTCCATAGAACGTCCGCCATACTTATTGAAGATGGCAAATACAATAAAACCATGAGCGGCTGTAAATATACCGTAATGAACTGTAAAAAAAGGAATTAGAAAGAATTTGCGAAGATGTTCCTTCGTATGCGGAACCGCAGCAAATGCCATTTTAAGGATATTATAGAATCCGATGACCAGATTCTCAGACCAGTATAATAAAACTATGAAAAAAGCATCTCAATCCAGAAATAAAACACCAAACAACGGTATGGCATTAGCCGACAAAAGAGCAATTACAGGTATATCAAGAAAATCTTTTTGTAATAGCTTCATTTGAAGAGACTATTATAAAATTGTGGGATACTGCTATTTAATCATAATATGCTTAATGAAAGTAAGGAGCAGCCCGGTACCCACAACGATAAGAAAAACGGGTATAAGAGTTGAGTCAGGTTTGTAATTTTCCCAGAAGCCGCCTATCATAAAGAGAAGGCCTATAAAGACATAGAAGAATTCAAGTCTCAGATTCAAATATTTACGGGCTACCTGCACAAGCAGGGTAATAGCCCCAATGCCGAGCAGGATAATGCCGGTGCTAAGTTTCAACAGCAGGGCTATTCCTATCCAGATGAAGAACAGCCCCCATCCTGCAGCAGGCAGCTTATTGGCGAATTTAGGCGGATTGGTTGTTTGTGGCTCCTCGGTATTGCCTGTGCCCACTTCATCAGGTTTTTGGTCTTCCATAACTGAACCTCCATAGAAACTTTATATTTTGTTAGGAGTCTATTTGACAATATACAGCCAATATATAAGTTTCAAGGCTAAGACAATAGAATATATTTGCCTATTCTATCACATGGATATTTTTCTTTTTGCACATGTCTTTTAATATTTTTGGCCAGACGGTCGCACTGACCTCGCCAATATGGGCCTTTTTGAGCAGAGTCATAAACGTACGTGATTGGCCTATCCCCCCGCCGATACTAAGGGGGATTTCGTTATTGACGATGGCCTTATGGTATGGAAAGTTTAGAAAATCAAGCTGCCCTGTAAGCTCTAATTGTTGCTTCAGAGTTTCGGCGTTGACCCGGATACCCATAGACGTCAGTTCGTGTCGGCGTTTCGTAACCGGGTTCCAGACAAGAATATCGCCGTTTAGCCCGTGCATAAGCCGGCCATCCTCAGATGTCGTCTCTGTTACCCAGTCATCGTAGTCTGCGGCACGCATTTCATGTGGATAGCCGTCCTTAAGGACCCAGCCGATGCCGATAATAAAGACGGCCGGGTATTCCTGCAGAATCGTTGTCTCACGCTGCTTACGAGGCAGATCGGGGAACCTTTCAAGCATTTCTTCTGTGTGAATGAAGGTCAGCTCATCGGGCAGGCTCGGATATTTGTCGGTTTTCAATTGAGGAAAAAGCTCCTGAACGTGGTTCTCTGCCCCTTTAAGTACCTTCCAGATTTTCTTTACTACATCGCGGAGCAAATCCAGATTGCGCTGTTTTGCGTTAATGGCCAGCTCCCAGTCCCACTGGTCAACAAAGGCACTGTGGTCGTGGTCGAGAAAGTAATCCTTGCGCACGGCACGCATATCGGTAATCAGGCCCTCACCTATGTCCATCCCGAACTGCTTGAGGGCCATTCGCTTCCACTTTGTGGCGGCCTGGACTACCTGGGCATCTACCGGATTTTTATCGTGGTCGTTTGAAATGTGGAAATCCACCGGTGTTCGTGAGCCGTCGCGGTCGAGCATATCGTTGACCCCGCTCTCAACGTCCACAATAAGAGGGACGGTCACACGGATGAGATTTAGTTCCTTGCAGAGGTTTTCCTCAATGTAGTCTTTGGCGGCATATGTGGCAAGCTGGGTTTCCTTCGGATTCAGCAGAGAGCTGTAATCCTTTGGAAGTATTTTCTCAATTTTGTAATAATGTCAATTACGTGTTTCTGGTATTTCTTCTTTTTTTTTTTAGAT
>CAZWME010000624.1:0-3781 GCA_964634515.1 uncultured Pirellulales bacterium
TAAGGTGACGTAATGCCATACTCAGAGATGGATAACAGTACGTTAGCACTTTTGCATCTCATATCTCAACGGGCTCGTAAGGAATGTTACAATATTCTTGGCAGGGACCGAGTGAGTAGCATGGATGGTGTGCTTACACACTGTCGTCCGATGAGTGAGTTTTGCTGAAGAGCCGGATGAGGGAAATCTTCACGTCCGGTTCTCGGAGGGGCCGAGGGTGAAATTCCCTCGGTTTACTTGCCCTTGAAAATTGTGCTGTTTTACAACTTCCATTTAGGTTATGTCTTTATATGCTTTTATTTTTAAAATGAGATCTGTCCAGAAATTGTTGCCAAAGTAGCGAGGGGAAACCTTACCTTGACATCTGAGAAGCTAATGATAATATCGTAGAATAAGCCAGCCGGCTAAATACATCCTCATAGTCATAAGGCTTACATCTTTAGGTCCTTAGGGAAAGGAGCACAATTATGAATGTTTTCAATATCAATAACAAATTCCGGAAATTCACCTTTCTGATAGGACTTATTGGAATACTTGCTTGTAAGCCCCGGGATGGCTTGGCATGCTCAACCATCCTGGTAGGTAAAAAAGCAACATCTGATGGTTCAGTTCTAATGAGCAGCTCGTGTGACGGTGACATCATGGGTTTGATTTATATCATGCCTGCTCGGAAATATCCCAAAGGTACCAAACTTCCCATGTATTGGAATCTCCCCAGACCCAAGACGTATCAGGAGTACCTGTCCAATCTTCGTGAGGGCTATGACCTCGTGGGCTATCTTCCCGTAGAGGAAACATATCGCAGTATCATTTTAGCTGGTAATGTCGAGAATATGACCACAGGTGGTCTAAACGAACATGGCCTCAGCATTGCTATAGAATTTTTACCGATGCGCTCCGGCCTGGCATGTACCCGCGGTGTCGTTGGCCCCAACAGTAACCACTGGACGACATCGTTGATAGCTAATGCTCTGTTGCGTGCCAGAAACGCGAGGCAGGCCATTGGAATTATCGGTTCTATGGTGGAGAAGTATGGTTTTCAATACTACCGTGCTCCTCATGCAGGAGTCGCTCTACCGATAGCAGATGATAAAGAAACCTGGTTGATGGAGATATTTGGGCCGGGTGAAGAATGGGCGGCAGACAGCGCAAAACCGGGCGGTGTCTGGTGTGCACAGCGCATTCCGGATGGCGAAATTGGTTGTAGTGCCAATCGTAGCCGTATAGGTAGAGTCGATTTGAGAAATCGCAATATGTTCATGGCATCCCCGAATATCCATTCGCTGGCAGAAGAACTCGGAATCTGGAAAACAGATGAGCCTTTCGTATGGCACAATGTCTATGGTGATCCAGGAAGCACATACAATTCTCTGCGCGAATGGCGCGCCTTGAGTCTGGCTGCCCCTTCACTAAAGTTGAAATCCACCGGCAATCACTTAGTGGATCGCTACCCATTTTCCGTAAAACCAGAAGAACCGCTCACAGTCCATAAACTTATGGACATTATGCGAGACGGCTATGAGGGAACCGAGTATGATCTTACTGAACATCAGGCGTTTAATCCTGAGGGTAAAAAAAGTCCTTTGGCGCGACCCTGGGGGCCAACGGAACTATTCGATCTGTTGGACATCCAGCCGCAGCGTGCACTTTGTTCTCCTACCAGTGGATACGTTTTTGTCGCACAGCTTAGAGACAGCTTGCCTGATGCGATTGGGAACTGTCTGTGGTTTGCCTACGGACCTGCCTACACGAGTTGTTTCGTTCCCATCTATGCCGGAGTGACCGACCTGCCGGATACGTGGGAACAGGGCCCGGACTATACGAGGATAAACCGGAACCAGGTGCAGTGGAACTTCCGGTTGGTGTTCAGCTTGGCTAACAACCTGAGATATCAAGACGCAATGCAAGATATTAGAAATGTATTTGGACCAGCAGAAACAGCCTTTTTCAGTATCCAGAAACAAGTGGAAAAGGCAGCCACTGAGGCTTTTAGGAATGGTAGTGAGCGTGGTCGTGAACGATTCTTAAATGCATATGAGGAGCATTGTCTGAAAAAAGTGGGATATGCCTATAATGAACTGGTTGATTATCTGATGTTTCAGTATTTGATTGACCATTCAGAGGTGGCACCGCCCAAATTACCTGCTATCAGTGCACCCACAGTCCCTGCAATAAAAAATAATTGAATAGCTTGAAGCGGTGTTGGATAAATCGCAACCGACTTTAAATAAGGAGAATAAGTGATGTATAAAGAGCAAAATCTTAATCGTCGGCAGTTCATTGCTAAATCGGGGACATATGCTGCGATAAGTATTGTTCCAAGGCACGTACTGGGCGGGACCGGGCATGTATCACCGAGCGACCAATTGAATGTTGCGGTCATTGGAACGGGCGGACAGGGAATAACTAATATCAACAAGTTTCTGATGCACAGCGATGTAAAGATCACGGCGATATGTGATGTCGCTCAGTTTTGGGACAATAGCGATCTCTATTACCGGCACAATGGTGGTCGCGGACCCGCGATGAAAGCGATTGAGGACCACTATAAAAAAACAGGATCAAAAGGATACCGTGGATATAAGGTATATGTTGATTTTCGCCGGATGTTGGAGAAGTCAAACAAAGATATAGACGCCGTTGTAGTAGCCACACCGAACCACGTACACGCTGTTGCCAGCATGGCGGCTATAAGGGCGGGAAAAGGAGTATATTGTGAAAAACCTCTTACATATTCTGTTTACGAAGCTCGTAAAATCGCCGATGCAGCACGCCAGGCCGGCGTTGCCACACAATTAGGTAATCAAGGTCATTCAACAGATGACATTCGGCGGGCTGTGGAATGGGTTCGTGACGGAGCTATTGGAAAGATAAGAAAGGTCTATGCATGGGCCGGTGAGAATCGAATACCGAAGTTTACAGAACGCCCCAGGGAAACTCCGCCGGTGCCGGAAGGTTTGAACTGGGACCTCTGGTTGGGGCCTGCCAAAGAGCGGCCCTACCATCCCGCATATGCACCTCTCGTATGGCATTATTGGTGGGATTTCGGTGGCGGAAAACTCGGCAACTTCGGATGCCACACACTGGATACCGCGGTATGGGCACTTAATTTAGAGCATCCGACTATGATCGAGTCCAGTTCAACACAACTTAGTAAAGAGACTACTCCAATAGCCTCCACATGTCACTATAAGTTCCCGGCACGCGGTACTCAGCCGCCGGTTGATCTATATTGGTACGATGGTGGGATAAGGCCGCCGAGGCCTGATTGCCTTGAACTTAAACGAAATCTCCCTCGTAATGGTGGATCGCTGCTTATCGGAGATGAGGGAGCTATTCTATCGGGTACATGGAGCGGGTCTCCGCGTATCATCCCTGAGAAAAAGATGCGGAATTACAAACTGCCTCGCGTGAAAATCCCTCGTTCACTGGGACATCGTCGCGATTGGATCAATGCATGCAAGGGTGGCCCACCGGCCAGCTCAAATTTCGAGTATGGTGCCCGCCTTACCGAAATCGTCCTGCTTGGTGTAGTCTCCTTGCGAACCGGCAATACAATTCACTGGGATGGGCCAAATATGAAAGCAACCAATGCTCCACGGGCCGAGCCGTTCATACGAGGGCATTTTCGTAAGGGATGGGATATCTGATCCTATACTTTTCTATCCAAGTGAATCTTTTGCTCAGTTGCAATATGGTATGTGTGCCAAGGTAAGCTGTTGTGAATCAGATGGACAATCCAGCCTGGTCAAAGGTTAGCCACCGGGCCAGAACTGAACTT
>CAZWME010000625.1:0-3774 GCA_964634515.1 uncultured Pirellulales bacterium
TATGCTGTTGGTAGCGCCCATTCGAAAAGATAAACGCGTATCCGCCGATGGGGAGATTGAAAAACTCAAAGGGCTGGACAAACTAAAGGTCAAACGCAGTGTCATACCGGCTATTACACACGTGGATTACTCGGCTCGCGTTCAAACTGTTGATGCCCGGCGCCACACGAAACTGCACCGTTTAATGAGTCTGTTTAAGGAAAAAACGGGCTGCCCGATAATTATAAATACGAGTTTTAATATCCGGGGTGAACCCATTGTCTGCTCTGCCGAACATGCCTACCGCTGCTTTATGGCGACCAATATGGATGTTTTAGTGATGGAAAATCAGTTGCTTTACAAAGAAGAACAGCCTCAGGCAAAGCAGCACGATATAGATGAATATATAGCTAAGTTCGAATTGGATTAGCTCGCTTGATACAAAGGAATAATAGAAGATGTCTCTAATTGAAATAGACTGGAACCCGAAAAGCAAACAACTGAAAAATTTTGGTAAAATCGCTCTGGCGGCGACGGTTATCATTTCTTTGTTATTATATCTGCTTAAGGGAGTTGCGATTAAATGGCTCTTGATTATCGTTGCCTTTGGTCTTATGGTCTTTATCATCAGCATGATTTCGCTCAAGTTGACAAAAATTATTTACCTTGTTATGATATTGTTAACAATGCCGATAGGCTATGTGGTAAGCTTTATAGTGCTGGCGGCGTTTTACTATCTGCTGCTGGCGCCCTTGGGACTTATCTTTCGCTTAATAGGGCGCGACCCGCTGTACCGCAGGTTTGACCCAGCGGCCAAAAGTTATTGGTTGACCAGGCGGCCGCCCAAAGGGCTCGAGCAGTACTTCCACCAGTTCTAAGGAAAATTTGGAGTATACGAATGTCTGAGAATTCTCAGAAGGAACAATCCGGCGAATTCGACAAATTAGCACAAGAAAAACGAACACCATTGCTTGCAGAATTTTGGTTCTTCCTCAAACACAATAAAAAGTGGTGGCTGCTCCCTATACTAATTGTACTGCTCCTTCTGGGCTTGCTTGTCCTCCTGGGCGGTACGGCCATTGCGCCATTCATTTATCCGCTCTTCTAAGAACGTTATCATACGCATTCTGATTATTTCTTGTGGATTATCCATTCCACATGACAGATGGTACAGAACTGCTAAGGAGTAATTTTGTTCCATGCATTTCTGCGGGCCTCAAATAGATCATCGTAGTTTGTATGCACTTTGTTGCTCAAACAGTGACTTTTTAAGTATGACCACAGTAGTTCGATTGGATTGAGTTCATGGATAAGCAGTCAAGAACAGCAAGCTGATATTATCAGTGACTTTCAATGACTTGGCCACATTCCATCCAGCCTGATCCAATGTTAGGATCACATGGACTTCGGGGTATATCCATAAATTAAAGATGAGGTGCTGGCAAAACTGGATTCTGTGCTCTGTCGGGTACAAAACGGGCGAATCCGTTAGCCGGCACAGACCAGCCTTCAGGCGTGATCCGAGTGACACAGGTGTAAGTAGATTTCGGTATTCATGAGAAAAGGGCTGAAAATCCCGATCTCACGGGACTCACAGCCCTTTATAGTCGTATGAAAAAAAAAGCTTATAATGTCCTGCGTCTTCTCAGCCAGCCGACAAGACCTGCTCCAATGCTGCCTAACAGAATAGCCCCGGGTGCCGGGATGGCATTAAACTGCAAGTCGTCTACTGCAAAGTAATCCCCGCTGATTTCAAAACGCGAAATATCATAGGTGCCTCTGGTTATCACGGCATAGACATTAGCCCCTGCTTCTACTTGGTGTGACTCCAGCAGGCTGTCAGTACTATCATAAACGCTTAGAAACTCGGGACCTCCCGAGCTGTTCGCAACTCCGATTCCGACCATACTGGCGGGCTGAGCCAGATCGATCCGAATCGTGCCATCCCAGCCTCCAGGCGCACCACCGATTTCGTAGGAGGTACCGGTCCCGATGTAGTTTGGCAGGCTTTGTGCACTAAAGCCGTATCGTGCAAAAAGAGCGCCTGCGCCTGTAATTTCGGTAATTGAGGCAATACCCAAAGATACATAATCGTCCCAAAGGACTGGGGTTCCGGGCGCCATGTCATCAAAATCCACCAACGTCCCAAAAGTTGGCGAAAGGCTGGGACTGGGTGTACCATAACTTATAGCACCATCAGCAACTTGGGTGGTAGCCGCGAATATCAAACCTGTCGTTACACAAATGATAATTAACTTTTTCATTTTTTTTCATCCCCCTTCCGGTTCCGGTATTTATTTTCCACATATTTTCCTATGAACTGCCTCTAACAAACACGACTAATGGTACATGTAATTGGGTAAATTCCCCTCCCAAGAGGAATATCATTATTATGTGTTATTCTATCAAATTCGGAACCGAATGTCCAGAAAAAAATAAGATTTATGGAAGGTTTTATATAAAGGGAGCCTCTAAAAATTGCTTTTGTCACGAGAACGAGCGAAATTTTATCCGGCTTTGGCGGAAGGTCAAAATTGCCGCAGGCATAGTTAAAGCTCTATGTCGAGGACGCAGTTTGGCCTGACAACGCCGTCGGAGGAGATTGTAGCAGTTCGTAGTAAAAATGAATTTTTAGAGGTTCCCATAGTTTGCATATTTGAGCTTATAGACTTTGTATGGTTAAAGCCTCTTTAATTGACGAGATAATCATGAGAATTACGGAATTTTCGTCCAGAGGGAAAAGTAGTTGAAATGCCACTTTTTGAGATTAGAGCAGAGGTTTTATCGGCTAATATTTATTGTGTTTTGGGTTATAGGCGTTAGTGGCGGACAAGCAAGCAAAAAGGCACATCTACGTGCCAGGGTAGTCCGAGAACTAAATCTGCAGCATTCTGCGTTTGTGTAGGAGCCAGCCGGAAAATGTCATTCCGAGGCTGCCGAGAATAACAGCAGAGGGAACGGGGACAACTATTAATGTGTCAACATCCGTCAGTGTTCCACTGGTGTCTCCGTAGTAGTTGAAATCTGTCCTGCCAAACACCACATTTGTTGGATCGAATGTGAAGTTTATGTTGTGACCACCTGACGATATTTCTCCAAAAATTGTTAAAAATCCGTTACTGCTGTTATAAGATGAACTCCAGTCATCAGGTAACGTCAATTCGGTGGTATTAATGAATCCGAATTCAAACTGACTTTTTATTGATTCTGAACAACTGAAAAGCTCAAGTATTCCTTCTCCGGAAAAATTCTGGAATGAGTCGCCTTCCACTAATAATCCAAAATACATATCAGTATCTTGAGCACACATAGACCATCTTTGATTAATATTGTCATAGAACGGTCTGGCATAAATGATATCTGCTTCGGCAGTTCCACCGAAACAAACTGTAATAATTAGACCTGCCGCAATGGTAAGATATGCTTTTTCCATTTGTTTCACCTTTATTGTAGGTGTGAATAATGGATTTCCCATTGATAAGCTAAAAAAACATAATTTCTCCGTACGACATCAAGGAATAACTGCGATCTCTGCATTTTCTTGAACGGCGGTTATTAGAAATATTCCTCCTGTCAAGAAATTGTTATGAGTTTTGTTATTCGCTCGCCTCCTTTCTATTTGGGTCTCCGAGATGATAGTACTATTAATAATATCCTCTCTTGAGAGTTTAAGCTTTGAAGATTAATAAAAAAGCTTACTTACCCTTATCCTATACACCCGATTATATCTGGGTGACACAACAGTGTCAACAGAAATTTCATGAAAATAAGGTTCTTCCGGGAAATAGTTAGGTG
>CAZWME010000626.1:0-3770 GCA_964634515.1 uncultured Pirellulales bacterium
CTGGGATGTACGAAAACGCGCTGCATAGAACTGCCAGAATATCTGGTCGCACCCGCTGATACATAATCAAAAGATTATCCTTGACGGGAAGACAGGCTATTTGGTATAAATATATTTGGTGTAGTTTTGTGTGCTTAATTAGGTTATTGTGGATTTTGTATTAAAAAGGAAGGAGGCTGCATTTTAGATTTTCTTTTTCATTACTGAATTGGAAACAGGCAATCCTAATCAACAATATATGTTTCGGTGTGTGGCCAAAACATAATCCGCAATCATATTAACTCTTTTTCAGGAGCAAGTAAGATGGGTAAGATCCAAAATTTAACCATGATTGTTCTTATGCTCTCGGTTGCCAACGCCTGGGGAGCAGGTTTCCTGGACGACTTCGATAGACCCAATGGCGATGTAGGGGACGATTGGGCAACTCAGGCTGATGGGACCATTGAGGTTAAAATTGTAGATAACGAGATTCTCATCGCAGGAGAGCAGGGCACCGACTGGGTGCGGTCGGGCTTCTCCCGAGACGCCGATGGTGAGACGAGAATCTCCTTCGCCTTCAAGGCAGATGACAGCTTCAACGCCCATGTCCGCATTGACGATGCGGTTACCGGCGCCTTTTTAGAGCCATACTGGTACCCCGGCGGCCCATGCCAATATGCAAATTCCGAAGACGGTAGCTGGCCGGGCTGGACCACCATCGATGGTTCGAATATGATTGCAGGGGAGTACAACACCGTGGTGATAGAGCAATTCGGTACAGAGTTGATGCTTACCCTTAATGATGTGGAGGTCGGAACTTTCTCAAATCCCGAACTGACCACCATTGGCACCGTGCTCTTCTCTTGCGATTCGGCTGCTGGTACTGTCGGAAGTATTCACTTCGACAATGTGCAGATAGGATATGTTGACGTCGAAAAAGCCAAGGAACCAAGTCCGGAAGATGGCGCTATCCACCCCGACACATGGGCGAGCCTTAGCTGGAAGGCAGGTGCTTTTGCGACCTCACACGATGTGTATTTCAGTGACAATCCTTCCGACGTGGAAGCTGGTGCCGAAGTTGCCTTCCAGGGCAACCAGGCGGCAGACTATCTTGTTGTCGGCTTTCCCGGCATGCCTTATTCCGATGGCCTCGTTAACGGCTCAACATACTACTGGAGGGTAGACGCGGTCAATGAGACAGATACGAACAGTCCATGGATAGGCAATATCTGGAGTTTTATAGTGCCGCCCAAGACAGCCTATTTACCTGATCCCGCTGACGGTGCCGAGTCTGTATTTGTAGATGGCAGGCTTAGATGGACTGCCGGTTACGGTGCGAAGCTGCACACCGTGTATTTCGGCGACAATTTTGACGATGTCAACAGCGCCACAGGAAGGCTTCCTCAGGGAACTACAGATTATGATCCCGATACACTTAAAATGGCCAACACATACTACTGGCGGGTCGATGAGTTTGATGGCAATGAAACCTATAAAGGCGATGTCTGGAGCTTTATAACTGAAGGTGCTGTCGCAAATCCGAATCCGGCTAATGGCGCTGTAGATGTATCACAGACAGCGATTCTTGGCTGGACACCGGGAGTATTTGGTACTTCCCATGAAGTGTACTTCGGCGCCGATCCAGGTTCACTTGAACTTAAAGGTAGCGGTAACCTCGGCTCCGAGAGCTATGATCCCGGACAGCTCGAGTGGAATACTACTTACTACTGGCGTGTTGATGAGGCCAATAATGCCAACGCCGACAGCCCGTGGACAGGCCCCCTCTGGAACTTTGCTACAGCCGACTTCCTTGTACTGGATGATATGGAGAACTACAATGACATTCCTGAAGGTGAACCCGGTAGCAACAGGATATATTTTGCCTGGGTGGATGGATTCGACAATCCGGCCATAAACGGCTCTGTCATTGGTCATGCATTTCCACCAATTACCGAGCAGACTATTGTTCACGGCGGCAATCAGTCGATGCCGATGACCTATGACAACGCAGTCGGCATGTCTGAAGCAACTTTGACATTGACTTCCAATCGTGACTGGACATTCAAAGGTCTCAACACACTAACAATTTGGTTCCGAGGCGCTTCGGCCAATGTCGCTGAGAATTTGTACGTTGCTCTTAACGGCAATGCAGTAGTCAATCATGAAAATTCAAACGCAGCACAGATTGGCGCCTGGACAGAATGGAATATCGACTTGCAGGCGTTTACAGACCAGGGTGTCAACCTCGCCAACGTCAATTCGATTACTCTTGGCCTTGGTAACAAGAATAATCCGGTTGCAGGCGGTGCGGGTATGATGTACTTCGACGATATTCGTCTTTATGCACGTTAAACCGAAACCGGCAGCTAAGATTGCATAGTTGATATTACAGATTTGTATTAACTCGGGGCTTATACCGATTGATTCGGTATAGGTTCCGCTTGATTTAAAACAATGGCAGAGGACGTCCACATAAGCCGGGGAGAAAGTTAGACCGGCTCGGGATTTTCTCCAGGACTACTCTGAGATGTGTTTTATCGTTCTACAATAGCCTGTGAGGTGCTTTGAATTGAAAGATTAAAGATTAGATCCAAGCAGTGAAAAAGGGCTGCAAGTGGAAGCTCACAGCCCTTCAGTTTTTTTTATGCAATACTCTTATAGTGACCTGCGTCTTTTCATCCAGCCGACAAGGCTTATGCCAATACTGCCTAAGAGGATGGCACCCGGAGCGGGAATGCAGATAGTATCGGCGTGAACATAATCCAGGTAAGCTATTTCCTGGGCGCCCGTTGTGTCCCGAGCAAGTGGTATCGTAAACCAAATCTTCTCTACCGCCGGATTCGGGATAATTTTGAATCCAAAATCGGCGTCACCTTGTCCGGGCAGCAGTTCATACTTAAAGTCCACAAATGTGCCGTCGGTTGCTGATGCTCCCATATTGATCGGAGCAGTATTCGAGCCGACCTCAATCCAAACCATTTTATAGCCGGTGAGGTTTTCGTAGTTCGGAATTTCCAAATTTACGATAATGTCAATGGTACTGCTGAAGGCGGTTTGCTCGTCCCAGCTTTCCTCGGAAGCGGTTATAGACGCTCCAACACCACTGAAAGGGCTATCATTCTCTTCAGGGGCTGCACTCCACGCGTTGAAACCAGAGTCCACAACATACCCGGGACCAAAGTCCCAGACAATATGGGTGCTCCTGGGATCACCCACCTCCCAATCGCCAAGACTTGGCACTGCCAAAGCCGGTGCTGTCATCAAGGCGCATAGCATAAATGTTAATAAAACTCGTTTCATTACTATTCCTCCTTTATGTGTAAAAGGTTAAATTATTAATATGGCATCAAGATATAAAAAATCCGGAACTGGTAAATTCCTCCTCCGCCATATACACCCCATTAACGATATTATACCCTAATGGCGATTTCAATTCAACTAAAAAGAGTCAGAATGGTTTTTTGGAAGCTGTTTTTGGTCACTATGTGAAGAAATTAACAATCTTATAGGTCCTCACCATAATAATTTTTTAGGGTAAAAATATGTAGTAACGGCGTATTTGTTTTTACCCACCGAGGGATAAGGTCAGACCGGCCCATCATTTTCTACAGGATGGCTGTTAGAGGTGTTTTATCGTTGTACACCGGCCGAAATAATTCCGAGAAGTATCTGAAGGCGGGTCGTGGGATTTTAATACAAATTAGGACGAAAAGAGCGGCTTTTTCTTATCGCACCAATGCCGAGCACATAAAAAAGCCCCTGCTTATAGAAGCCTCCAAGAAGCAAGGGCT